>JBBRVV010000357.1:0-2927 GCA_038246525.1 Pseudanabaenales cyanobacterium | reverse complement strand
GGGAGCAGTGGAGCTGCTTGACGATCAGATTTGACAATTAGAAAAAAGTGAAATTAGAATTTAGACCAAGAATGGAGGAAATGGAAGGCTATGCAACAAAAAACCAAAGTAAGAAAGTCAACCTCTAGATCAAAAGATGTGTCAGGAAACAGATCATCCAACTTACGACCATTCATTGTTAATTTGTCAGATCGAGAGTTATTGACGATTAAGAAGCTATCCGACGAGCAGCAGGTTAATGCTGAGGAAATACTTAAACGAGCACTTGCGACAGAAAATTACATGAGAACCAAACTAATAGATGGATTTAAGGTTCTAGTTCAATCAAAAGATGGGCAGATGTTTGAGGTTCAATTTAATGACTGAGTCTGAAAACCAGCCAAATCAGTTAAAAGATGAAACAAAAAACTTTGACGTAACTTTACCTGATGAGCAGCCAATTCAGCTTAATGAAGAAGTTCGTAGTATAAAGGAAATTTCAGCAGATTTTGATAAAACTCCCAATCGAGATGAGATTCCTGTTTTACAAGAAAGAACGAGAACTTGGTTGGCAATTACCTTAGTGGTAGGGTTGGAAGTAACTTTTGCGGCAATTGGTATTTTTATCTACTTTGCTCAAGATGATAGCATCAAGCGAGAGCTGATTACTTTGGTTTTGACTTCAGAAGTTACTCTAGTCAGTAGTGCGTTAGGATTCTATTTTGGCAGTAAGGAAAGATAAGAGAAATTTATGCCAGAACATACGCATATTCATGTCCAGGGTGCAAGACAACATAATCTTAAAGATGTAAATCTAAAAATTCCCCGCGATCGCTTGGTAGTATTCACAGGCGTTTCTGGTTCGGGCAAGTCTTCTCTCGCCTTCGATACGATTTTTGCAGAGGGACAAAGACGCTATGTGGAATCTCTAAGTGCTTACGCTAGACAGTTTTTAGGTCAGCTAGACAAGCCAGATGTGGACTATATTGAAGGCTTAAGTCCAGCAATTTCGATTGATCAAAAGTCTACTTCTCACAATCCGCGCTCCACGGTGGGAACTGTTACCGAAATCTATGATTATTGTCGCTTACTCTACGGAAGAGCAGGTACACCTCATTGCCCAATTTGCGATCGCAACATTGCACCTCAAACCATCGATCAAATGGTAGATCGAATTATGGAACTGCCTGATCGCACTAAGTTTCATCTGCTTGCACCTGTAGTAAGGGGCAAAAAAGGAACCCATCAGAAACTACTCAAAGGCTTAGCGGCTGAAGGATTCGCTAGGGTAAGAATAGACGGCGAAGTGCGGGAATTAAGCGATAATTTGGAACTTGAGAAGAATAAAATACACCATATTGAGATTGTAGTAGATCGACTAATTCGCAAAGATGGCTTACAAGAAAGGCTGACCGACTCTCTTTCTACCTGTATCAAGCGAGCCGAAGGGATTGCCATGATTGAGATTCTAAATGAACAAGAAGGGAAAGAAAACGCTAAAGAGAATAAAAAAGAAGCGAATTTACTTACTTTCTCCGAGAATTTTGCTTGTCCCGAACATGGTGCGGTGATGGAAGAACTTTCGCCGCGATTATTCTCTTTTAATTCTCCCTACGGAGCTTGTCAAGCCTGCCATGGTTTGGGCATGAAAAAAGTATTTTCGCCAGAGTTAGTAATTCCCGATCCCACTTTACCTGTATATGCAGCGATCGCGCCTTGGGCAGACAAAAGCCATACTTATTATCTCTCGATGCTGGTGAGTGTAAGCGAATATGCTGGCTTTGACATTGGCACACCTTGGGAACAACTTTCTATATCCCAACAAGATATCGTGCTCTATGGTACAACTGAGAAGATTTTTATTCAATCAGATTCACGTTTTAGTGCCAAAGCTCAGGGCTATCAGAAACGCTTTGAAGGCGTATTGGCAATGTTGCAAGCCCAGTATGAAGAGAGCGGATCAGATGCGATTCAGCAGCGATTAGAACAGTATGTAATGGAACAACCCTGCGAAGCCTGCAATGGTACCAGATTAAACCCTGAAGCTCTTTCAGTCAGAATTGGTGGTTATCGGATTACCGACTTTACTTCTAGTTCTATTTCCACTTGTTTAGAACGGCTAGAATCTCTGAAGCTCGATGCTAGAGCTAGTCAAATCGCTGAACAGGTGCTCAAGGAAATTAAAGCTCGTTTACATTTTCTCTTGGATGTTGGCTTAGATTACCTTACCCTAGATCGCCCAACCATGACCCTTTCTGGAGGAGAAGCGCAAAGGATTCGGCTTGCTACTCAAATCGGTTCGGGTTTAACTGGAGTCCTTTATGTTCTAGATGAACCTAGTATCGGCTTACATCAGCGCGATAACTTCCGCTTGTTGGCTACACTCACTAAGTTGAGAGATTTAGGAAATACCTTGATTGTAGTAGAACATGACGAAGAAACAATCAGAATGGCGGATCACATTGTAGATATTGGTCCAGGTGCTGGTGTACATGGTGGTAGGGTTGTAGCTCAAGGCTCAGTGGCAGATATTGAGAACAATTTAGAATCAATTACGGGAGCATATCTTTCAAGGCGATCGCTAATTTTTACGCCTAGGATTAGAAGAGAAGGGAATGGCAAATTCCTAGAGATTGTTAACGCCTATAAAAATAATTTGAAGCATATCAATGTGCAGATTCCATTAGGTGCTTTAGTTTGCATCACGGGTGTATCTGGCTCAGGCAAATCTACTTTAATAAATGAGATTCTCCATCCCTATCTTCAACATCATTTTTTACGCAATGTGCCGATGCCAAGGGGGGTAGATGCGATCAAAGGGTTAAAAGCTTTAGATAAATTTATTGTAATTGATCAATCACCGATTGGCAGAACGCCTCGCTCTAATCCCGCCACTTATACGGGCATTTTCGATGTAATTCGCGAAAATTTTGCTTTAACCACTGCGG
>JBBRVV010000356.1:0-2930 GCA_038246525.1 Pseudanabaenales cyanobacterium | reverse complement strand
TTTATTGCAATAAATCTACTAGCCTGACTTTAATTTCTAGATCCCGAAATTTTAATGGTAATTTTCCTCTCCAGGAATGACACTCAAGCGTGAGCATTTATCTACTTAATTTAGATCGGCTAATTTGTTCTAGTTCGATCGCTTCAAATAAAGCTTGAAAGTTGCCTGCACCGAATCCTTTAGCTCCCTCTATGCGCTGAATAATTTCAAAGAAGAAAGTGGGCTGATTAAATATTGGCAGAGTAAAAATCTGTAAGATGCCCTTGCCTGAGTGATCTTGTTTTTCGTAAAGAATGGGTGGAGAAGTCTCTAGAAACTTTACGCCTCTTGATTTGAGGATATCTACGGTTTGTTCTATCTGATCGGTATATAATGCCAAATGTTGCACACCTGCGCCACGATTGAAATCCAGAAATTCCTGTACTTGAGAATTCTGATTGGAAGGTTGATTGAGCGGAATTTGTACCTGGCGATCGCCGTTCTCTAATACTAAACTCTTTAAACCAGAGCGATTAGTTTGAATATTGAAGCGATCGCTAATGCTCAAACCCAAAACCTGTTCATACCAATCGGCAGTTTGTTCTAAAGTTCCTTCAGGCAGATTAATTACCAAGTGATCGATGTGACTAAAAAGCGAATATTTGTGCGCTTCGGTCTTTAATCTGGGCAATAAATGATATTTTAGATCACAGTTTGGGCTAGTCAAAATGAACGAATCAAAATCACTGCCTAAAGTAGCGCCTGAAGCCGTTAAACCAACTTCCGCAATGCCTGGGGGATGCTTAGTTAAATAATCTGCTACTGGACTTAAAGTTGATTTAGCCTCAGAGAGCCGAATTTGAATTGTTCCCTGTTGCACTATTTCAGTATGGGTTAAGTGATTAATCGAGCTTTCAATCAACTTAAATTCTAAATATTCACAAAACCACTCACTCCAATATTTTGCATCTTCCACATAGAAATGCACATAGCTAAAAGCTTGAACTTCTCTTGATACTTTACTTAGTACTTCTTTTGGTATTTCTGTTAGAACTTCTCTTGGAGTAGCCATATTTAGTCAAGTGCCTGTGGATTTTTGTTAAATAACCATTGCAAACTCGCTCTCATCCCTTGTTCTAGGTCAAATTCTGGCTTGTAACCTAAATCTCTTTGGGCTTTGGCAATCGAACAAGCGATCGTCTTATTCATTTCTGATAGCACATGAATCTTTTGCTGATAAATTCCTAAGTTCTGAAGCGTAGCATCGGCAAATAGAGCAATTTCACTCACAAATCCAGGTAACTTCAGACGACCATGTTTACAAACTTGTTGAAATTCTTCTTCCAATAGCTTCTCTATGGTATCTACAATCTGATTCATAGTGTAAGCATGAGCATCAGCAATCCAATATGTTTCTCCTCTTGCCCTAGCAGTTATGGTCGCTAAAATCAAACCTTGGCAGAGATTGCCGATGTAAGCCATTGAGCGCCGATTATTTCCATCTCCGACAATTGGCGCTTTGCCGTTACGAATCATTTGAAAGAATAGAGTTTGACGGGGTGGCTGATTCTCGCCATAGAACCAAGGTGCCCGAACAATCACAGTTTCAATCTGATCCTGGCGTCGCTTAATCGCTAGTTCCATTTGCATTTTTGATTTCCCATAATTCATATAAGGATGGTATGGAGAACTCTCGTCAAACAAATGATCGGCGTGGGGATTACAACCACAGGGAGAATTGGAAGAAACAATTATTGCGCGTTTTACTTTATTAGCGATCGCGGCATCAACTAAATTCTTCGTACCTTCTAAATTCACCTGATAAAATTCACTTACTTTTCGGGGATGGATAGTTCCTGCCGTATGAAAAAGAATTGCATCCTTAGCATTGGCACAAAATTGAGCACAGATCTTAGGATCGCGCAAATCTCCTACAATTATCTCTATCTTTTGGGATAAATTTTGAAGTGGACTAGGATCTTGATTGGGCAAAATCAAACAACGCAGGCGAAGACTTGAATCGGGTTTGCTCAACCTTTGACAATTAGCCAAGCCTTTTACCAAAGCCTCAACCAAGCTAAAACCCAACCAGCCAGAAGCTCCACTTACCAAAATCAGGGCTGTACCAAAATCCATAAATATTTACGCGCTCAATCACCATTCATATTTTAACACTCGCCCATAGCAGCATCATAGAAAATAGTCTAGTATCCGCCAGCTAAGGGCTTCACTTTCTCGCGGAAGAGAACAAGAATCGCACTAATAAACAGCGCATAGCCGATGAACAAACAGGGTTTTTAAAAGTGCAAGATGATTAAGCCTTCTTTCTGGAATCCCTCTAACATGGTGATTTAATCCTAGAGAATTAATTGTAACTTGTCCTCTTCTGTTACCATTTATCGCTTTAGCGAACTGACCACGGAATTCTATAAAGTCTTCTGGATTTTCCTTTACCATATGAATAAATAAGAGCTGTTCTTGATCAATACTTCGATGATGATTTCTTGCTCTTTTAGAGGGATCTTTTAGGGGAAATAAGTTTTGCTTTTGCCTTCTTGACAGTAAGATGAGCATAGATTTTAGAGTCAAATTTAAACTTTTCTTTTCCTGTTTCACAATCCGAAGAATTTAGGGAATAGTTATCAGATTGCACCTATGGATAATTGATATAGCTCAAAAGACCCGATTTAAAAAATTGAAAGAGTCAAACTGTGTTTTTGTAAGAACTTTAAAGACGTTTAATCATTGTAGATTTTGGAATCACACAAGACTATTAGCTTACGCTTCTTAAATGTATAAAGAATCTAGTCTTATTTAGCTGGAGCAGAGGTAGCAGAAACAATCACCAAATTGTCAGGGAAGAGTAATTCTTTAGCTGCGTTATTCACATCTTCTAGGCTAACTGCTGCAATCTCTTTAGGGAAATTATAGAAATTGCCTGGAGGCAAACC
>JBBRVV010000355.1:0-2933 GCA_038246525.1 Pseudanabaenales cyanobacterium | reverse complement strand
TGCCAAGGCTCATACATTACTCCTTGAGGATTATTTGGCGGAAAAGATAGCTCAAACCCATACCTAGCCGCATTTTTACTCAACCATCTAAAAGCTAGAGTGCGATCAAAGCTAGGTGAGAGATTGGTACTGGGATTACGGCGATCGCTAATATCCACTGCATACCCAGTGTGATGTTCACTATAACCAGGTGGGGCACTAACTTTGGCACGTTGGGCTGGAGTTTGATTGCGTTCCTTGCCGATTTCAAAAAATAGTTGTTTCTGAATTTCTAAGTTTCTAAATGCCGAAATTGCGCCTAATTCAATCCCTTCAGCCTCTGCCGCCGCCGCCATCTCTAAAAAATACTGAGCAGCATTACGTTTAAGTTTGATTTCATAGCCATCATCCGCCACGGCGATCGCTTGCAAACTACTCTCGGGTGCTTCGCCATAGGCAAAATGCCCAAACATATTAGGGCGTGACTTAGAGCTAGGCTCAACTTTTGTCGCTGCCAGATTGGTTACCTGCACTTTAGGATCAGGTTTAGCAACTTTAGGCTCAGGTCGGGGCTTGACTGTATTTACGGCAGTGTTGCCCAAAATTACAATCGGAGTAAAGAATGCCAAGATTGCCAAAACATAACTCCACCAGGGCAGAGTCTTAAGAAATTTGAAGGCAAGTAGCGATCGCTCGAATTGTCCTCTAAGAGAAATCACCGTTGAAGCCTTGGGCTGAGTCTTGAGTGGTGATTTGTTCCCAGAATTTAGACGCTGAGCCACAGGAATATCTTTAGACATATCTGGGGATAAAAGCAATATTGCAGAATTAGTATAGTCAAAAATCTCAGAAAGATGCGACTTTGCTACTCACTCGGCTTATTTAATGCCATTCCGTTAGTATCGGCATAGCGATCCATAAAGCGTAGAAACCGTTCCCAGTTATACTCGCCCTCAATTTTATAGGTGGCTTTAATGCCTGCGGGTCTGCCATTTACAAACATGGCATTCACGTTGCGGGTGACAATTTCGCCTTCTTCATCGATCATGTACATTCCTGAAATTTCTGCGCCGCCCGCTTCCTCGGTCATACATTTGGGGTTTTCAAAAGAGAACACCGCCACACTAGTTAAGCCATCTTTGGCGCGGGTAATTTTTACGTCATCGGCTTGTTCAGCAAAACCGCGTGCTAGTTGAATCGTAGCTGCTAAAGACATCTTAAGTAATTTTTTAATAATTTAGTTAGTATAAACAAGTTCAGCCTAAACAATCTAAAATTAATGCTTGAGACCATAATGCAGCAGTAAATTAAAGCTTTTCCCATGACCCAAAAATCCGCAATCTTAGTTTTGGCAGATGGCAGCACCTATCCTGGCTATGGCTTTGGCGCAGTTGGTACCGCGATCGGTGAGGTAGTTTTTAACACAGGGATGACTGGCTATCAAGAGGTATTGACCGATCCGAGCTATACGGGGCAGATTGTCACTTTTACTTGTCCTGAACTAGGAAATACGGGCGTGAATTCAGAGGATGAAGAGTCTGATCGACCTCAAATTCGGGGGGTAGTTGCTAGAAATATTACCGAAATTCCGAGTAATTGGCGATCGCAAGGATCACTTCCCGACTATTTAGCCAAAAATCAAGTAGTCGGTATTGCCGGCATAGACACGCGATCGCTTACCCGCAAGATCCGTTCTCTAGGCGCAATGAATGGCGCTATTTCTACTGAGATTTTAGATCCTGAGCAGCTACTAGCTCAAATTAAGGCTGCTCCTTCCATGGAAGGTTTGAACCTAGCTCAAACAGTTAGTACCAAAGAGATTTACGAGTGGAATGAGCCAACTGCTTCAGCCTGGGAATTCATCAGCCAAAAGCCTAGTCGGACTTTTACGGTGGTAGCGATCGACTTTGGCATCAAGCGCAATATTCTCCGCCGTTTGGTGAGTCATGGCTGTCGCGTAATTGTTGTACCTGCTGACACTTCACCCACTCAAATCCTGGCATATCAACCCGATGGTATCTTTCTATCGAATGGCCCAGGCGATCCTGCGGCAGTGATTGCAGGCATAGAAACTGCCAAAGCCCTAATAGATCAAGATAAGCCTTTATTTGGGATCTGTTTGGGGCATCAAATTTTGGGGCTATCTATGGGTGGCGATACTTTTAAGCTGAAATTTGGACATCGAGGGCTAAATCAACCAGCCCAAAATCAGCAGAAAGATGCCGATCAGCAAGTAGAAATCACCAGCCAAAATCATGGCTTTGCGCTGACAGCCAAATCTTTTGCTAACTCTGCTGCCCAAGTTACGCAGATTAATCTTAATGATCTGACCATAGCGGGTTTAGAACATCGCAGTTTACCAATCTTCTCGGTGCAGTATCATCCCGAAGCCAGTCCTGGACCTCACGATGCTGATTATCTGTTTGCCAAGTTTGTGGCGGCAATGGAAAAGGTGAAGCGATAGAAAGAGAAGAGAATTAAATAATTGTATTTGGTACAAAAGTTAAATCACTGATTCCTAGTTTCACATCTGAGAAAGCGCCGATCATGACTGCGCCAAATTCTGCATCTCTTCTCGCTAAGATCGTATTTACCGTAGAACTAGTATCAATGGATTTATTCAAAAAGCCAGGATTATCCAGCCAAACTGAAGTGTCATCCACAAAGAAGTAATTGTTTGCCGTGCCAAACACTCAAACTTTATCTTCGCCAGGTTTAAAATCCCAAACAATGCCAAAACCTTTGCCTTTCTGTTGAACACAGTTCAAGTTGAATACAAATGTATCGGTGCCAAATCCACCTGTTATTTGATCTATATAGCCAGTTTGTCCCGTGATGGTATCATTTCCAGTTCCACCATAAACCCAAATTGGACTATTTGCGGTAGATGAGAAGTTGAGAGCGTCAGCATTGGTATAGCCATTATCAGGATAATAATTGTGATTATAAGCACG
>JBBRVV010000354.1:0-2951 GCA_038246525.1 Pseudanabaenales cyanobacterium | reverse complement strand
CTTCAGTCAGCGATCGCGCACCTCACTCAGCAAGCCCTTTTACCATTAGAACAGCGCAAACAGGAACTACAAGAAGCGGTTAATCTGTTGCAACGCAAACATGATCGGCTGATCCAAGAAATGCGAACAATTTATGCGGGTGCATCCCAAGAAGTAGCTGTGCGAATCCAAGGATTTAAAGATTACATGGTGGGAAGTCTGCAAGACCTAGTAATCAGTGCCGAAAGGCTGGAATTAGTGCCACCCGCCCCTGAAAAAGTAATTCCACCAATTCCCGAAAAACCCAAAGATCTACCGCTATTGAGCGAGCAAACCTTTGGCGAATATCGTGACCGAGTTGAGCAAATCCTCGAACGCTATCGCACCATGCCCGACTATTATGGGCCAGTTTGGAAACTCCGACGTACTTTTGAAGCTAGTCATAGCGATCGCTTTTCTCAATGGTTCTTTGACCAAGCGGGAAGAGGCGCAATTCGCACAATGGGAACCAGATTACAAAATATTCTGGTGGCAGCAGCAGCAACTTCAATTTTGAGGTCGCTTTATGGTGAGAAATTGCGAGTTTTAGTATTGGCAACTTCACCTGAGCGTTTAGGTGAATGGCGACGAGGCTTTCAGGACTGTTTGGGCATAAATCGCGAACAATTTGGACCAGAAAAAGGGATAGTGCTATTTGAAGATGCTGATCCGCTAACTTTGAAGGGCGATCGCTTGATGCAAGAGAAAGCTATGCCTCTGATTATTATTGATGAAGCGGAAGAATTTATTGCGGTGGATTTAATGCGCTTCCCTTTATTAATTGCCTTTGGGCGCGATCCTCAAGCTAAATCTAGTTTAGGTGGACGCGATCGCGAACTGCGTGGTAGTGAACGGAATAGAGACGGTTGGGATTTTTAAGCAGTTGGATAATGATGAGAACGATGGAAAATAGCAGTGACCCTAGTCGCGCCAAAAATGGTCACCAAGCTATATAGCAACAGCCCTGCCGAAATACTAAATGTGGATACGCCGATCGCGAGAGCGTAAATTAACGGAATCGCGATAAAAGTTTTTTGCAAACTTCGCACGATTCTTCGATCTAGATCAGGAGCAATCAAGCGATTTTTGCTTGACATATATTCCCACTGTATATATTGGATTAAACCAGTTATGAATAGATTAATACCGTAAATTGAAGTGGCGGTATGAAACTGAAGATTCTCTCCAAGTAGAGCAGCAGAGAAGGGAATTATGGAAATAAATAGTAGAAATATAAGATTTAGAAAAATATAAGTTCGATCTAAACGCCTGACATAATGGGATACAGTTTGATGCCCGAACCATAGTAAGCCCAAGATTACAAAGCTGAGAATATAAGCGAACACTTTTGGTACTAACGCAAATAATGCCTGGGTTAGCATCGCATCCGTGGCTACACGGGGTATCTTAATCTCTAATACTAATAAAGTTAGAGCGATCGCAAATACCCCATCTACTAAAGTTTCTAATCGTCTATTACTAATGTCATTTTCTTCATATTGAAAAGGAACCGTATTACGCGAACCCCTAACTGTATTGACAATTTGGATTAAAAATAAACGCATTCAACTTACTTCTTACCCATCATTTTTGCAGCGATCGCTCCCAAAGCTGCACCCACTAAGGGATTACTTAGAAATTTAACCAAAGCTGGTTGATCTGCTAATACATCATGGAAGATGTCAGGGTGAGAGTGATAAACAAAGCTAGCTAACTTAGATACATCTTCTGGCTTCATCCGATTAGGATTATGGGTAGACAAGCCAAGTTGCTTTTCTAGATCGCGATCGCTCAAACCTCTCTTCTTCAGATGATCAAAGAATGATCTAGCTACATCGTCCCGCTCATTGGGCTTAATATTAGCGATCGCTTTTTGAAGTTCTGGCTCCATTTGCACAGAAGAAATCCGATCAGACGTAAAAATATTACTAAATAGATTGTGACGTTCTTCACGAGATGACCTTTGGGCAAAATCATCAAAATTTTGATAGTTTTCGGTACTTTCTGGAAGAGATTCTTTATTACCAGAAGCCAAATCTTTCATCGCTTGGCGCTTATATTCTTCGTCAGTATTAGGCATAATGGATAAGTAAATAGTTAAGTTTATAGGAAACAGATAAATTCAGGACTTACACAAGTTAATTTGTTTTTTACGTAAGTCCAAAAGTTGTTTAAACCAGACAAATGGAGCCAAGAATTTTACCTTACCATAAGCCCTGAACGGGAGCAGGAAAGCTCGTAGGATTTTCTGATTGATTATTAGAAGGATTAGATTGATTATTAGAAGTATCAGATTGACTAACCGAAGATGTCTGAGCAGTAAGAATTGGACTAACCAAAGCTAATACTTCCTCTCGGGTAGCATATCCATCAAATGCTTCGTTACTGAAGGGAATCGGAGAATTATCACGATTTTCCTGATAAATTACTTCACTAGCATTCCTAACCCACGGACGCACATCTGCTTTAAGCAAGGTTTGGCGTAGGAAGCGAATACCTGCCGCATGACGGGCTTCTACCGAGTGAATTTCTAAGGCCCCTGCTAGGACTACTTTCCCTGCTTCGCCTGCTAAAAGCAAATTTTGCACCTGCCCTTTATAAGCCGCTACGCCAAGATCCTCTACATATTGTCCTGCCATCAGCAAATCAGTAGGATTCGCAAAGGGATCACGTTTTAGAATCGCATTGTAGTTTGGATTAGCTGGAATGGTTACACCATCAGGATTTCCACCCAAAGTAAGCAATACAGCAGATAAATCGGTAACGTGCTGTGCCTCATCTTGACCATAGGAAACTAGGATTGATTTCGCCATCTCTGGCACTCCTGCTAAAGATCCGCCTTGGGTGGCACGAACTGCCCGACGATAAAAATCAGCTTCCAGTTTTTCTAAGGTGAGAGCGTATTCCACTACTTGCCGAGGACTGAGAGTAGG
>JBBRVV010000353.1:0-2970 GCA_038246525.1 Pseudanabaenales cyanobacterium | reverse complement strand
GTCAGAATTGCCATTGTACAGCCAACTAAAAACCGCGCGATAGTTTTCCCAAGCAGGTTGAGAACGATAGGGATTATGAAACTCGTAGGCCTGCCGCAACAAACCCTGGGGCAAAATACCATAACTCTCACAAAAGGAAATAAAGAGAATACGATTAAGTAATTTCTGGGCCTGAGTGATCGCTAATTCCTGTTCTTTAACTTCTGATTGAGATTCACTGATCAACTCACTAGATTGCAAGCGATAGCGAAAATCTTTAACTAATTGCAACCGAATCTTTTGATATTGATTATAAAACTCGTGACAATTCTCTATTTCTAAAGCTTCAGATTCGGCTAAAATCAATTCTAGTCTTGCAGGAGCGTTACTTTTTAGATTCCCTTTAAGCAAAGTTCGTCTGCCAAATAAGAAGTAGAAAGCCTTTAGTTGAACCAAGTCTTTTAACCTATCAAATTCAAAACTTTCACAGGAGAGCAGATCTCGCTCACAACTATAAAGAGAGATAGTGCGATCACTCAGACAAATAATCCACTTACAGTCAGAAAATCCCGAAAAAGACTTAGTGGAAAGCATAGAGGAAATCTGCCAATCTTGCCAAATAACTTTAGCAACTATTTCGGGCTTTTCCGCCAAGGTTCCCTGAAAAAAGCCGATCGCTACCTCTGGCTCAAATTCTAATTCTGATTCTGAAGACTGATCAGAGGTGAATGGTGATTTATAACCCAACAAATCCACAAATAAATCATGGATAAATTCTGCCCGCTCTGCGGCTGAAGATGGATGTTGCTGAAAATAGTCACACCAGTTAAGAATCTTTTGACCACGCGATCGCAAGTCTTCTGGAAACCCAAAAGCTTGGATATACTTTGCCAGCAGCTTTGATGAAAACAGCCGACCCATGCAGGTTTAGATTTGGGGGGTTTCCCCATTATTTGCTTGACTATCCAGCTTCAACTTAGAGGCTTGACTTGAGCTTTGACTTGAGCTTTGACTTAAATTTGGTATGGCAGCCATCAATGCTTCCACTTCAGCTTCGGACATTGATTCTAACCGTTTTCGCAAAAAAGCCTCTTTATGATCCTTGATTTGGCGATCGTAGGTCATGTTGTGAGTAATTGCTCTAATTCCGTAACTTCCTACCCAGCCGATTAATCCCAAAACCAAGACTACTTGACTCCAAATTCCCGCATCAAGATCAGGAATGCCAAAAGCCTTAAAGCCAAGATAAACTACTCCACCAAAGGTAAAGCAGCCCAAACAAATTAGAATTGCATCAATTCGCCGCATAAAATTAAGTCTTGATTAAGCGCCTCGGTTAAACTTTATACACCTTCTGATCTAGCAAGTGATCGCGCCAGGGGGCGAAAATTGAGGAAAGGCGAAACTAAAAGCAAGCCTGGGAAGAAGACGAACACCGCTAAGCAGAGAAATACCCGCTCAATCGAACCTGTTACATACCAACGCTGTTTGAAGTAAATCATTAGTAAGAGGGGAATTACCAAAAGATAAGCGCCGAGGATTGCCCCATAAGCTCCAAGTACAAGAATTGAATCTGGCATATAATTTCGCAATTGATTAACTAGATTTTTATTACTTTAGCTTAATTCTCAAGCGATCGCTAACTGCCAATGTTTAAAACCTTCTATGCTGCCCTAGTTTTTTATACGGTTTTGCCAATTAATTGGGGAAAGAAAAGTCTTGATTTTACGGGAATCGCGGTTTATGCACCTCTGGTAGGAATCTGTATCGGCATATTTCTGAATGTGTTGGATTTTCTGTTAAGGGTAACTCTGGGCGAGAGAGGCTTAATCCATGCCCTTTTACTAGTATTAGCTTGGCTCTGGATCACAGGAGGGCTGCATCTAGATGGGGTGATGGACACGGCGGACGGTTTAGCGGTCACAGAGCCTAATCGGCGCTTAGCAGTCATGGCAGATAGTCATACTGGCGCTTTTGGCGTAATGGCAGCGATCGCCGTAATTTTGTTAAAGTTTGCCTGTCTATTTAGCTTGGGATTAGATCGGCTCTGGATTTTAGGCTTTACTCCTGCTTTGGGGAGGTGGGCGCAGTTGTATGCGATCAATTACCATCCCTATCTCAAACCTGAAGGCAAAGGCAAGTTCCACAAGGAGGGTGTAACAACATGGCAAGTGTGGCTAACACCTATATTTTTAGTTCTGATGGCGCTGGGTCTTAGCTTCCTCGCCAGAACTGGGCTGTCAATTACTTACCTCCTAGCTAGTCTACTTGTAGCAATACTTGTAGCCAATTGGTTTAACTGGCGTTTGGGTGGGCAAACAGGTGATAGTTATGGCGCAATTGTAGAATGGACAGAAGCGATCGCCCTGATTTTAAGTGTGCTGCTTACCCAATTCAACTTTGGCTAACCCTATGACTGGTAGAGACTTACGCCAACTGCTGTTAGTGAAATGGGGATTTTCCTATGATGTGCAACTGCGGTTAGGCAGCGATCGGGTAATGCTGCTAATTATGTGGCGTTACCAAGAACAAGTATCTTTTCCATTGAATGAGAATGATTATTTAGCTCATTTAGATACAATCATGGCGCACTTAAACGATTGGGGCGCTCAAGCGCAAGTGCAGGAATTTATCTCGACTACCAAAACTAAACCCCGCCTTGGCAAAGCCGTATGTATTCCGCTCAAACCAAGTGCTAGAGCGATCGAGTGGCGGTTATCAGATGGAGTTTAACTAAATTTTTGGTGCAGACATCTTTAATACCAACTCCAACTTCATATTTGTGTAGTATGTTATCTAGGTAAGAGTGCAATCATCTCCACGATCAGGTTAGCCCCGTAATCAGGATAGCCTCATAGCCAGGAAAGAAAGAGTTCTAGGAAAGCAACAATCATGAGTCAAGCCGGCTCTAACTCATCAGATCGTCAGCTTGTGCTTTTAGGACGAGTACTTCAATCTCTGCGCGAAACCGACAAAATTGACGAATTGATC
>JBBRVV010000352.1:0-2972 GCA_038246525.1 Pseudanabaenales cyanobacterium | reverse complement strand
TTTTCGTCCAAACATAAATACATCGCGTTCAAAAGGACATTGGGCAGGGATCGCTTTACACAAAAGCCTAGCCAAACGGGGATCTTGAATTTGGATTTGCTCTAACCATTGCTTGAGTGGAGCTAAAAGGTCGATATGAGGCTGAGCGGATGTATTGAATTGAGCGCGAATTTCAGACATTACCTTAACCTCGTGTTTGAGCGCATGAGAGAACTGTTGAATTATTTGGTCTTCGACTTCTGAATAGCTGCCATCAGCTAGGGCGATCGCGATGGCAGTGCGTAAAAAATCGTCAGCCACTTGGGGATCATCTCCTAAGCCTGCTGCTAACTCTTCCGCCGTAATTGATTCAAAACCATTAATTTCTGGCAAATCACCTAGATTGGGATGCAAATCATCAGAAAAAGCAGCAATCAACCTTTGTTCAGCCATGCTGAAATCTTGATCTGCCTTAGCGATCGCGATCAAACCTCTCAACCAAACAGAGATTTGTGCCGTAGAGTAAATGGGAGAATAAAAATTTTGGGGAACAGCCATATCTAGAGCAAAGATTACTCAAATAAATTTGAACTTGTCTTTAGATGGATTAATAAAGAGATTGGATTAATAAAGAGAATAAATGGCTTCAGACCTGCCGAAAGAACGATAGAGATGATCGCTTCAGCAAAAGGTAATAAAAGTTAGAAGATTAAAATTAACGGTCTGAAAATGTATAGGAAATAAGTAATTAAAAATTGCTAGAAAAATATTGGTTGAGCAAGAAAAAACTTGCTACTTACGAAGAGTAGGCTGAAAATCTGAGCTTTAATGTGCTTATGGTAACACTAGAGATTGACATTCCCGCCGATAAATCGGGGGATTCTCAGATCACCCAGTCCACTTAACCAAAATCCCTCGCGGAGTCTTAGCCAGAGATGGCACTGTCCTTGAGCTTTTTACTCCTTTGCAGAAGTCAGTTTCGGTAGGCCCTACCGTACTGTTGAAATCTAAAATATTTGGCTCTCTTTACTTGGTGCTTAAATTTTTTACCGATCAGAGCATTCCCCAATCGAACCCATAGCTTAGTTTTCAAGGTGCGTTAGTCTCTCGACTACTAGGTTTTTAATGTGGTTGAATACCTTTTCCACAAACTTAATATATCATGACTTTGAGCGGGTCGCTTTAAGGTCAAACATTGTTGTTAATCCTTTAAGTGTTGACTGCAATTCATCCCACCGATAAATCGGGGGTCTTCTTGCAGAAGAAAGATAAATATCTAACTTGAGCAAATACATTTTGTCAAATATAAACTAAAGGTAGGGAGTAGGGTCGGTCGGTTCACCATTGGCACGCACCTCAAAATGTAAATGTGGCCCTGTAGAAAAACCACTAGAACCAACCGTCGCGATCGGCTGTCCTTTTTGGACGTTTTCTCCTTCAGACACATACATCTGGCTAGTGTGAGCATAGAGTGAAGTAATACCACTACCATGGGAAATCACCACTGCATTGCCATAGCCGCCATACCAACCAGCAAAAATCACCTTTCCTGCCGCAGCCGCATAAATAGCTGTGCCATAGTCTGCGCCAAAGTCTATCCCTGCATGAAATTTCTGTGTACCTAAAATTGGATGGGTGCGCCAACCAAAGTTGCTAGTCACAGGCGCGGTTACAGGATAGATCATTTGTCCTGAGCCTGGAGGAAGCGCCGTCGCCAGGTCAACCTGAGATTTTAATAAAATTAGCGACTCTAGTTGTTTTGAATCCTGTGCTAGTCGATCTTCAGCATCTTCTAGGGCATGGCGATCGCTTTGCAACCTAATCACTATTTCATTTTGTTTAACCGCCTCTACTTGGAAGCCAGATTTTTGCTGTGCCAATTGTTGATTGACCAAACTAATTTCGTTGCTGACCTGGACTATCTGCTGGCGCTGAGATTCTACTTTGTCCCAGTTTTGTTTGAGATTAGCTAAAAGCTGGCGATCGCTTTGATAAATTAATTGCAGTTGACGGCGGCGATCGCTAAATTGATTAAGATCTTGGCTGCTCAAAAGTACTGTCCACCATTTCCCTTGCTCCTGCCTTTGCAAATAACGCAAGCGAGCTACCACAGCCAGTCGTTTGAGGTTGAGATTAGTTTCTTGCTGCTCTAAATTTTGATTAAATACTACTAAGTTTACTTGAAGTTTTTTAAGTCTTTTACTATTAGTTTGAATTTGATCGTCCGCTGCTAGAATATTTTGCTTCAGTGCATCAAGGCGCTGCTCGGCGGGCTTTGCTACCCTTTGTAATTGATCCCGATAGCCTTGGATTGATTGTTTTTGTTGCTCAATTTGCTGCTGATAAGTTTTCAACTGCTCAACGGTTTGAGCATAGCTAGGCTGAATCCATAAACATAAGCCCAAAAAAAAGCTAAGAATTAGGCTCAATCCCGAATTCAAAATGCCAAGGCGCTCAAACTTCCTAAAATTTTGCATCAATTTAGTTAGTAGTATTTTTCCTATTTGCATTCGTTGGCGATTATAACTATTTTTCTACTCGATCAAGCCATAAATAAACCAGGATCAACTACCTTAAGCCCCTCTCATACTAATAAGCGCAGTTGTCTTTATTCGGGTTAAGGGGTAAAACCCCTTAGTGGGGGCTAAGCCACCATACCCCCGAAATCACTAATTTTTCATTAGGAAGGGATTAGCTACTTACACTTTAATTTTGAATTTGCCTAAATAACTAATTTTGATTGTGCTAGTCTATTAGACCTAGAGTTCTATTAAAAAAATGCCGAGACCAAACATTCATCCAACTTGGTACCCCGAAGCCAAGGTAATTTGCAACGGAGTAGTCGTTGCCACTGTTGGTTCTACCAAGCCAGAACTGCAAATTGACCTCTGGTCAGGAAATCATCCTTTCTACACAGGTACTCAAAAAATTGTCGATACCGAGGGTCGAGTTGAACGATTCATGCGTAAATATGGGATGTCCGCTGATAGCGT
>JBBRVV010000351.1:0-2973 GCA_038246525.1 Pseudanabaenales cyanobacterium | reverse complement strand
GTAGATAGCGATCGCGTTCAGGTTTTAAGTGAAGCTTTGCCCTATATCCAGAAGTTTGCGGGCAGAATCATGGTGGTGAAGTATGGTGGCGCAGCTATGAAAGAGGAAGGTTTGCGCCAACAGGTAATGCGGGACATTGTATTTATGGCTAGCGTGGGCATTCGCCCAGTGATTGTGCATGGCGGTGGACCAGAAATTAATACCTGGTTGAGTAAGTTAAATATTTTGCCCCAGTTTATTGATGGCTTGCGAGTGACTGATGCCGCCACGATGGAGGTAGTAGAGATGGTACTAGTCGGGCGGGTGAATAAACAAATCGTAGAATTGATCAACCTGGAAGGTGGTTCGGCGGTGGGCTTGTGTGGTAAAGATGGCAATCTGATTCGAGCAAGACCACAGGGGAATGAAGCGATCGGCTTTGTAGGTGAGGTGAGCAGCATCAATACTAAGGTTTTGGAAACCCTCCTAGAGGCAAGTCATATTCCTGTGGTATCCAGTGTGGCAACCGATGAGACGGGGCAGGCATACAACATCAATGCGGATACAGTGGCGGGAGAGTTGGCGGCAGCCCTGAGTGCCGAAAAATTGATTCTGCTGACCGATATTGCGGGAATCATGGAAAACTACCAAGATCCTAATAGCCTAATTCGCAGTTTGAGTATCCAACAGGCAAGGGAATTAATTAGCGATGGGATTGTCAGTGGGGGCATGATTCCTAAGGTGCAGTGTTGTGTGCGATCGCTAGCTCAAGGCGTAAGATCAGCGCATATTGTCGATGGTCGTGTGCCCCATTCGCTGCTGTTAGAGATCTTTAGTGATTCTGGCGTGGGAACTATGCTCTCAGCGTCGGACTAGACGTATTTATGCTATGGAATGTTCGATCATAATTTGCCATAACTTTTGGCTGAAGGGGTGATCAATAATCGCTGCTAGTAGTGACCTCAACATAGATATTTTCTAATCTAACTGGCTGAATAGCCACAGAATCAATTGGAACAGAAGCAAAAAGATTAATTACTTCTTGGAGAGATTTTTGTTCTGGCAACCAAAATACTAAATCGCTACCGTAGTTTCTAACGATAAAGTTCTGCTTTTTGGCGATCGCGATCGCTAAATCTTCTTCTCTAGTACGCATGATCAAAATCTCTTTGGCAGGAATCAAGCTGCGTAACTGTTCTAGGCTTCCTTCTACTACAATTTTGCCATTTTTGAGAATACCAATTTTTTGACAAAGTCGTTCTGCTTCTTCGAGTAAGTGAGTGGTCAGAAGAATAGTCATGCCGCGATCGCGTAATTGTTGAATCAATTCCCAAATTTCGTAACGAGCTTCAATATCTAGCCCAGTTGTCGGTTCATCTAGGATCAATAACTTGGGTTGATGGATTAAAGCGATCGCCATATTTAAGCGTCTTGCCATGCCTCCACTTAGGTTTGCCACGATGCTATCAGCCCGAGATTGGAGATTTACTGAGTGCAAACAATAGTCAATTTGCCTAATTTTTTCGGCTTTTCTCAAGCCATAAAGCGAAGCAAAAAAATCTAAATTCTCCGCGCAGGTCAGACTTTGATAGAGTAAATTCTCTTGAGGTGCAATCCCAATTAAAGATCTAGTATTAGCCGAAATCGGCTGAGAGTCGATCTCGACCGTACCTTGATCAGAATTAATCAATCTACAGATAATATTAATTAAAGTGGTTTTGCCTGCCCCATTTGGTCCCAATAAACCATAGATTTCGCCAGTCGAAATATGCAGACAAAGCTGATTGAGAACTTGGCGATCGCTGAAGCGTTTAGATAGTTGCGCAATTTTTAGCATCGATTCTACAGACTATAGACTCTTCTCTTGATTTAACATCTTGCGATAGGTGAGCCAGCCTCCCGCGATCGCGACCACAAAGAAACCAACTAAAAATCTCAAGTGAATTAACATCTCAGGATCATGCCAATCTTTAGCTTGAAAAGAGATGCCTGATAGCGCCTCATTCATGTGATAAACGGGATTGAATTGAGCGATTAGCAAAAGTTCCTTAGAAAAAAATCTGGTAGGGAAGAAAGCACCACCCAAAATCAACATCGGTACCCCAACTCCCGCCACCAAGCCATTCACATCCTCCACCCGCCGTGCAAAATTAATTCCCAACAAAAAGCCAGCCCCCACATATGAAGCGATCGTTAGCAAAATAATCAATCCGCCAAAAAAGAATGAGCCAGTGAATGTAACCTTGAAAAAAGCGGCAACGCTACACACCAGAATAGTCTGTCCTACGCCAATGCAGCCATAGGCAAGGAGAATGCCCAGATAATAGGAAATTCCACTAAGAGGAGAAATTAATAGACGCTTAAGCGTGTGACTTTCTCGCTCGCTCACAATTGTGGAAATCGTACCACCCAAACAGCTAAAAAACAGCGCTGAACCAACTAGCGTAGAAGGTGTGGCTAATTTGAATGCCTCGGCTAGGGAAATTTTATTTCCTTCTGCCAAAATAAAGCCATTAAGTAACAAGATTGAAATCGGGAAGATTGCCCAAAGAATTAAACTGCGGCGATGACGCACTAATTCCAACAGAATACGCCGACCTACAGCCGTGGTTTCATACCAATATTTCATTTGGACTTTTATTCATAACATATTCAGCTACTAATTATCTCGCAAAACCGCTCTATTGCAAAGCCTACCTCGCTGAGATGCTTGTCTCTCAAAAACTATGACAGAATAAAAAGGATCATAAAGTGCTAAAAGCTATGGTTACGGTAGAATATCGCTTGCCAACTGTCGAGGAATTGCCCTGTTCCGATGAGACACCTGTGGATAATGAACTGCAAAATGATATTCCAAATATTTTATTAAATCTGCTAATCGATATTTGGGGCGAAAGAACTGATTGGTTTTTTGGCGTAGATATGGCGGTTTACTACGATCCAGATCTAGAAAATCCCAAAAAATCTAAATTCGTGATTCCAGATGGGTTTTTG
>JBBRVV010000350.1:0-2984 GCA_038246525.1 Pseudanabaenales cyanobacterium | reverse complement strand
TAATCCGCTTTTCCTAGATCTTTACTCGCTAACTGAAGCTCAAGCCACTCCAACACCGCCTGCTCTAGAGTCTGATTATTCCGATAGATTTCCTGCTTCATCCACTGAGCGATCGCATCCAAAGGTGAAAAATTACCGCCAGTTTGCCAATTCAATTCCACCCCAGCACAGGTCAAATGATTGCCTGGTAAGATTCTCAATTCAATCGTATTGGCAAATTTACGTTGCAACTGTCTGGTGAGCGGCAAGATCTGATCTATGTCGTCACTCTCAAATTTAATCAGCAAGTTGTTTGCGACTCGATAACTTTGATCGATCAAAACCTCTGTTGCATAGGGAGAAGGTGAGAATTCTATTCCTTTCATTTCGGCAATCGTACCTGATAGTTCTTTAAAGAGCGGAATTGAACGATCTGCGCTGTAATTGTTGTGGGCAATAAAAATATTCCCTTTTCGTTCAGGTGCAAAGTAGCTATTAAGCAGCAGTTGGAGCTTGCAACCCATACTGTGCCCAATGCCAAATACAGGAAAAAAATCTAAGAAAAGCTTACTCCTCACTCGCCGAAATGATTGATGAATTTCTGTAGCAATCTGACGATGATCGAAGCTACTATTCAAAAATGGCGTAGCAACTACCACATAGCCTTGAGCCGCGATCGCTTCTAACAAACGTCTATAGGTGATATGGGGAGCAGCGGCAAAGAAAGCACCGCCCAAAAAATGTACCACTGCCTTAGGATGTTTGGGTGCAAGAATCCAATTTTGTTCTATTTGCCGCCAATCTTGGGAAACCTGACTAGAATTCTGATTTACCGCAGGGATGAAGGGTTTATTTTGCACAAGTCACTTCTTTTTTAGCTCAATTATCTCTACTCTAACAGGTAAAATTTGGATAGTCTTTGCAAGATTTAATTAGATAATTTAACTAAATTGATATTCTCGCAGGTCGCAGAGCTTAATGCCGCTTAGATCTTTAGATGATTAGGCAGTCAGAATAAGGTTAAGTAACTAAGTATAAGTAAACTGATAATGATTTGGGTCGCAGGGCGAAGCCCCGTTATGGGTTTTAAATTTATTTTTGGCTTCAAGATTCTAACTTTACATAGCCTCACCTAACTTATGCGACTAAATGCCCATATAGACTTTATTTTTGCAAGTGACTAAATTATTAGTGACAACTACTTATGTAATGATTTTAAGTTCCGATAAAATAAATATACTTCCATCAAGTCTACCTGGAGATAAAAATCATGATTAAAGCCTATGCTGCTTACGCTGCTCACGCACAATTAGAACCCTTTGAGTTCGATCCTGGGGTTTTAGGTGAAGACGATGTAGAGATTCAAGTAGAATCCTGCGGCATCTGTCACAGCGACTTAAGTATGTTGGACAACGAGTGGGGCATGACTCAATATCCCTTTGTACCAGGTCATGAAGTTGTAGGCACAATTGCGGCAGTTGGGAGCCGAGTGCATAAGCTGCAAGTCGGGCAGAGAGTAGGTTTGGGTTGGTATGCTAGTTCCTGCATGACCTGTGAATGGTGTATGTCTGGCAACCATAATCTTTGTCTCACCGCCCAAGGTACAATTGTCGGCAGGCATGGCGGTTTTGCTGATCGGGTACGAGCGCACCAAGCCTGGGTATTGCCTTTACCAGCAGATATTAAAGCGATCGCGGCTGGACCTCTTTTTTGTGGCGGCATCACCGTATTTAATCCCATTGTCCAATTTGACATTCAGCCAACCGATCATGTAGGTGTAATTGGCATCGGTGGGCTAGGACACATGGCATTGCGTTTCCTCCATGCTTGGGGCTGCGAAGTTACCGCCTTCTCTTCTAGTGCCGACAAAGAAGCAGAAGCAAAATCCCTCGGTGCTAACCATTTTGTCAACTCTCGTGATCCAGAAGCGCTAAAAACCTTAGCAAATTCCTTTGATTTGATTATTTCCACGGCAAATGCTGATCTGGATTGGAGTGTCTACATCGCTACCCTACGTCCCAAGGGAAGATTACACTTTGTTGGCGTTTCCCCAAGCCCAGTCTCTAGTCATGTTTTCCCGCTAATCTCGGCGCAAAGATCAATTTCTGGCAGCCCTTTAGGTAGCCCTAACACCACTGCAAAAATGTTAGATTTCGCCTCTCGACATCAGATCGAGCCAGAGATTGAAACTTATAAATTCAGTCAAGTTAATGAAGCAATTGAGCGGGTACGTAGTGGCAAACAGCGTTACCGAGTAGTGTTAACCCATTAATTTTTTTTCGCTATTTGAAATTGAGCTTTGATGTGCTAACCTAGCAAATGCAAATAAATTAAGGGTCGATGCCCGAGTGGTTAATGGGGGCGGACTGTAAATCCGCTGCGTAAGCTACGTTGGTTCAAATCCATCTCGGCCCATACTTGTATATATATCGTATTGTTGAGTTCAAAGCTAAGTAAATCAAAGCTTTGGACTCTTTTTTATTTAACCTGATTTGACATGACTTGAGTAAACCAAAATCATACGGATTAACGGTAAGATTTACCTAGATTTTAAGACAGTCTTAAATACCCAAAAAATGTCTTAAATTAAGCAATGAACGCTGATATATCAACCGTTATAGCCAAAGCAAATGCCAGACTAAAGCCCCTAAAAATTTCAATAATTAAACGGGGTAAAAAGTTATCCTTACAAGCAAGTTTGTCCCCTAAGATCATTGCCGCCGATCCTCTCTCGGACATAGCCAGGGCTTCAATCAACCGCCAACAGACAGAGTTAAGCCTTGGGCTTAGAGCGGACTTAGAAGGTGTAAGGCTAGCTGAAGCTAAGGTGCGTGAGATTTCTGGCTTACTTTTACAGAATGCTTTTGACTGGGAGCCTGATTATCAAATCCCTGAACCACCTTTAGCTCCTAAACCGCTAATTAGTGACTGGATATCAAGCTTTGAAATTGACTACTTTAATAAGCGATCGCGCAATCCAAAGGGCATTGCTTTAAGATTTATGC
>JBBRVV010000349.1:0-2989 GCA_038246525.1 Pseudanabaenales cyanobacterium | reverse complement strand
GTAAATTCACCTGCTTTTATAATAGCCTGAGCTACTTCATACATAGTAGCTTCATCATTAAAAACGTGAATAGAATGTCCTAATCTCAATAATCGCTGAGATTGTGGAGTATTCGGCAAGTATTTAGGAATATGTTTCGGATCTAGAAAAATCTTACTTGCTATACCTGTCATTGTTTTTTTTGAATTATTGCCATGATCGCATTTTAGCTTAATCTAAGTTATTTGAGATCGCGCTTTAGAGCATGTTTAAGAAGTTTCCGTCGCGCATAGCCACACCTTAAAGTTAGGAATATTTCAGTTTCTTATCTTGCTATAAGTTACATAAGATGGTTTGACTGCAATTACTTGGTTGGAGTTTGAATCACTATATAATTATTATTAGTATATATTTTGGCAGGTTCTTGTGGTTCAAACTATCTCACTGCAAGTTAATACCGATCTTAATGAACTAGCCAAAGTATTAGATTGGTTTGAGCAACTATCCCACGAGGCAATGACTAAGGGTGATTGGTTACGTTGCAAAACTGCCCTAGCAGAAGTATTTACAAATGCCGTCCGTCATGCCCATAAAAATATGCCGCAGGAAACGCCGATAGATCTGGAGGCAACACTAACTAAAGATATGTTGGAAATCAAAGTTTTTGATTTTGGAACTGGATTTGATTTGTCTGACAAACTTTCCGATCTTGATGATGTCGATATTAATGCTTTAGGTGGTCGAGGTTTGGATTTAATTAATCAAATTGTCGATGTGTTTAGATATGAACCCGCGTCAGGCGATCGCAACTGTTTACGGATGATTAAATATTACGTTCCTATAGCTTTAACTAAACCCTGAATATGCTCTATATCATTGCTTATTTTCTGGAGCAGAACTAAAGCATCATCGGATAATTGTTGGTTCTTACCTTGGCTCTCTAATTGGTCGGCAATTTTGGCAATACCGATAATCCCGATCGCCGCACTCGATCCCTTAATAAAATGCGCCTCTCGCTCAATCTGAACATATATTTGCTGGGAAATAGCGATTTTGAGAGCTTCTAGATGTTCAGGTATGGTTTCTAAAAACGCACCTATTAGTTCTTGCTGAAATTCAGCATTTCCGCCACACATTTGCTCTAGATACTGCCAGTCAATTTCTGGTTCGCTACCCTCATGATGATCTTGAGCTAATGAGTTATCAATCTCAACTTGAGATATTAGTAATTTACTAGAAGGCGACTCTGTTAATATTTTAGGCTCTCTCTTTGCCAAAATCTCATTCCAAAAGACCAGTTTATTTCCTAAATCTTCTTTACGAATTGGTTTGCTGAGATAGTCATCCATCCCTGCCGCCAAACAGCGATCGCGATCTTCTTTCATCGCATTTGCGGTAAGCGCGATAATGATCGTTTTAGTTGACTTATCTTTAGTTACCTTATCTCGATCTGCCTCCAAATTTCGGATGCGCTGACTAGTCTCATAACCATCTAAAATTGGCATCTGACAATCCATCAGAATAATATCATAGGGAATCTGAGCGATCATTTCTAGAGCTTCTTTACCATTTCCTGCAATATCGACCTGATAGCCTAAATTAGCAAGTTGATTAATCACTACTTTTTGATTGATTGGGCTATCTTCTGCCAGCAAAATTTTGAGTTTAGATGGGAGAATTGGTTTTAAATCCAAGGACGAATCTTGCGATTTTTTAGCCTCAGCTAAATTTTGGTGAATACCTGTGAGCGCGTCAATAATGCAGCTTAAAAGTCGGAGTTTTCGTACAGGCTTACGCAGATAATAGGCAAAGCCAATTTCTAGTATTCGTCTCGCTACAACATTTCGATCAAGAGAGGTCAGCATGATTAAATGAGTATTTTGGAGAATCGGTGAATCCTTAATTTGTTTCCCTAAACTCTCCCCATCCAGATCGGGCATTTGCATATCTAATATCGCAAGTTGATAAGGGTCATCGACTTCCATCGCCCGATTGAGATAAGACATCGCATTACGAGAATGTGTAACTGTATCAACTCGCATTTCCCAAGCACTAAGCTGATGGGCGAGAATTCGACAGTTAGTCGTACTGTTATCTACAACTAGAACTCGGATTCCTTGGAGAGAATCAACATCAAGATTATTTGCGGGGCAGTCAGATTGTTTTTCAAATAGAAGTTCAAACCAAAAAACTGATCCGTACTTCTCCTTGCTTTCTAAATGAATCTCACCTCCCATCAACTCCACGATCTGCTTACAGATCGCTAGTCCTAATCCTGTGCCACCATATTGACGGGTTGTGGAAGCATCAACTTGGGTAAAAGGCTGAAATAGTTTTGACTGAGATGCCGCAGGAATCCCGATGCCTGTGTCAATTATGGCAAAGCGAAGAGAGGCGGTGATTGCATCTTCTGATATTAAACTAACTTCGATTGTAACTTCCCCTTTAGATGTAAATTTAATTGCATTATTGACTAAATTCAATAAAATTTGACGCAGACGACCCACATCGCCCTCTAGAAATTTAGGAAC
This sequence comes from Pseudanabaenales cyanobacterium, assembly GCA_038246525.1. Lineage (GTDB taxonomy): Bacteria > Cyanobacteriota > Cyanobacteriia > Pseudanabaenales > Pseudanabaenaceae > JANRLH01. The sequence continues at coordinate 479 of JBBRVV010000349.1, read as the reverse complement.
ATCAGCATGTATAAAGGTAATTAGCTCTAGCCCTTTAGTTTGGGCAACTGTGGCTAATATTTCGGCAACTTCTTCAATACTGATTTCTAGATCGAATTCAAGATTCTCTAAGAGCATTTCTCCTGCTTCTAATCTGGAAAAATCAAGAATTTCGTTGATCAAAGTTAATAAGTGGTCGCCACTACTACGAATAGTTTGAGCAAAATCCTTTTGTTGTTCATTCAAACTTGTATCCAGCAACAAGCCAGTCATGCCAATTACCGCATTCATGGGAGTGCGAATTTCATGGCTCATCGTTGCTAAGAAGGAACTTTTGGCGATCGCCGCTTGTTCGGCTTCCGATCGGGCTATCTCTAGTGCCACATTTTGCTCTTGCAAAAGCTTGAGTTGCTCTTTTTCGTGGGCAAGTAACCGTGACTGGGCGATCGCAATTCCGATTTGATCGGCGAGTTGGCTCAACAGACTAATTTCAAAGGATT
>JBBRVV010000348.1:0-2990 GCA_038246525.1 Pseudanabaenales cyanobacterium | reverse complement strand
GGGTATTTTTGCACTACAGCCAGTTCGCCAAAGTCTTTATCGAGAGTGAATAAAGTACGTTGTTCCCGATAGGCTATGGCTAAAATCTCAATATCTCCTGGGTCTTTTTCCCAGATTCCTGCCCATATCACATCATAACCTTCTGCTTGAAGAGCCTTTAATACTGAGCCATGCACACAGCTATCCAGTATAATCTTCATGCAGATTCTTCTAGGAAAAGTGGTTCAATGCGCTCACTACTGACCATTCTGTGGGCAAACTCTAAACAGGCTAAGATGTCTTGCCGATCAAGCCAAGGATAGCCTTCTAAAATCGTCTCTATTTCATCACCTGCGGCTAGCATTCCCAAGATGTGTTCCACAGCAATGCGACGACCTCTAATAATTGGTTTGCCGTGAAAAATTTGAGGATTGAATGTAATGCGTTCTAACAGGCTATCTGCGTTCATATAATTCACTATAGAGAAATAGTAGATATATTTTATCCTTGATGATCGACATCTTTGTGTTTAGGTATCATCATCCTATGTTGTAATAAATTTTATCTTCTGTGTCCTTCTAGGCTGAAAATGATATAAAAAGAATCTTAAGCAGAATTTAGGAGTAAGGTGGTGGCTAAAAAAATCGCGTTGTTAAGTGTTTCCGACAAAACAGGTCTGATTGAACTTGCCAAGTTTTTGCTCGATCATCAGTTTGAAATAGTTAGTAGTGGCGGCACAGCCCAAGCGATCGCTTCAGCAGGATTACCAGTTATTAAAGTCTCGGACTACACAGGTGCTCCTGAGATCCTTGGTGGTCGGGTAAAAACTCTGCATCCAAAAGTACATGGCGGTATTTTGGCAAGATTAAATTTAGAGAGCGATCGCCAAGATCTTGAAGCCAACCAAATTCCTGCAATTTCTCTGGTGGTGGTCAATCTCTATCCCTTTGAGCAAACTATTAGCAATCCAAATACTTCTATACATGAAGCGATCGAGCAAATCGATGTAGGTGGTCCAACTATGATCCGTGCTGCTGCCAAAAACCATGAGTATGTGACCGTTCTCTCTGCACCTAGTCAATATTCAATTTTTATGGAAAATTTGCAGATTGGAGAGATTTCTATTGGTTTAAAGCGATCGCTTGCCGTAGCAGCCTTTCAGCATACCGCCCACTATGATGCCCTAATTGCCAAGTACCTAGGGGAGCATACTGAAGCTTTGGCTCATAAACTGCCTGACTATAATCTTTCTGCCATTAACCCTAAGCCAATGCGCTATGGCGAAAATCCCCACCAAGTGGCCACCTGGTATCAAACTGGCATTAATGCAAGTGGTTGGTCGGAAGCCAAACAGGTTCAAGGCAAGGAATTGAGCTACAACAACCTCCTAGACTTGGAAGCTGCCCGCCAGATAATAACTGAGTTTATCCAGGATCAGCCCTGTGCTGTAATCGTTAAACACAATAACCCCTGTGGCATAGCGATCGCCCCCAAATTAGTAGAAGCATACGAGTATGCTTTTGCTGCCGATCAGATTTCTGCCTTTGGCGGCGTAGTTGCACTTAATCGCCCGATTGATCTTGCCACTGCCGAAGCTTTAACTGAGACTTTTTTGGAATGTGTAGTTGCGCCCGACTGCGAACCTGAAGCGATCAGTCTATTGGCAGCCAAGCCCAATTTGCGGTTGCTACTACTTTCAGATTTAAATAAAGGCTCTAAGGAAACGATTAAATCGATTGCTGGCGGTATCTTAGTTCAAAAAAGTGACGATTTACCCGTCGATCCTGACGCTTGGCAAGTAGTAACCAAGATTCAGCCCAGCCCAGCCCAATTGCAAGAGCTAATTTTCGCCTGGAAAGTCTGTCGCCATGTGAAATCTAACGCGATCGTGATTACTGGCGATCGCACTACCTTAGGCATTGGTGCAGGACAAATGAATCGGGTCGGCTCAGCCCAAATTGCGATCGCCCAAGCAGGTGAAAAAACTAAAGGTGCGGTACTTGCCAGTGATGGCTTTTTCCCCTTTGATGACACAGTGAGAACTGCTGCGGCTGCGGGAATCGTAGCGATCGTCCAACCAGGAGGCAGTATCAAGGATAAAGACTCAATAGCTGCCGCTGATGAGTTAGGGTTGGTAATGGTACTGACCGGCACTCGTCACTTTCTGCATTAGCGATCGTTTATTACTTGCGGAAAAACGATATGACTATGCTAGGATAAAAACCGCAAGTTAAGGGCTTGTAGCTCAGTGGACCAGAGCACTCGGCTACGAACCGAGGTGTCGGGGGTTCGAATCCCTCCTAGCCCGTTTTTCTCCTATTTCACTTATTAATCGATATAAAATTAGGTTTAGTTAAATAAATCTTAAGAAACTTATTTGAGAAAAGTTATATTTGCTTATCTTTTAAGATTAGGTATACGACGCTAGAATTTTTTATTCTGTTCATTTTCAGTAAAAATATATTTTTCTTCCTGGTGATTACTTATCAGGATTTATTTTGTTGAATCTACTTCTCAGTCAATATTAAAAGCTCTTTATTTCATAAACTTACGGTGGTTTCGCTCTCAAACATATTTATCTTTGGAAGGTAAAACCCCAAATAATCAGCTTATCTATATATTTCAAATTTTGAGAAATTCGGTAGTCTACTTAAATATATGGTTTTGCAAAGCCTAGGTTAAATGGTCATCAATTTCACTATATAAACACATCAAAATTAAAATCTTAAGGATCTACCAATAGGAATAAATTCATGGCTACCGATCAATCAACCCACTATTCAACTCGTCTTGACTTGGATGAAACCATCCGGACTAAATCAATTGCTCTACTCAACCAAAGCCTGGCATCTAATTTAGATCTCAAAACTCAAGTTAAACAGGCGCATTGGAATGTTAAAGGGAAGGATTTTTATCAACTTCATCTTCTATTTGATGAAATGGCAGAGGAATTAGAAGAATTTGTTGACCTACTAGCAGAGCGAATTACATCCCTCGGTGGATATGCCATG
>JBBRVV010000347.1:0-3028 GCA_038246525.1 Pseudanabaenales cyanobacterium | reverse complement strand
GCTGCCAAACAGACCGAAATCATTTTTCGCCAAAACGAAAAAATCTTTAAAGAAGGGGCAATTTCTAGCAGAGATTATGAAACTTCCCGCACCAGTCTCCAGGCGAATCAAGCCAGAGTGCGCCAATTTCAGCAAGCATTATCTCTACAACAAGCGGGATCTCGTCCCGAAGAGATTGCCCGTGTCCAAGCCGATGTCGCTGCTGCCGAAGGAAATCTACTGACCATCAAAACTCTGATTGATGACACTTCCATTCGTGCGCCTTTTAACGGTGTAGTTTCCAAAAAATTCGCTGATCCTGGTGCTTACGTTACACCTCAAACTTCAGGTAGTTCGGTCAGTTCTGCGACTGCTAGTTCAATTTTGGCATTGACTTCCAATAATCAAGTGAATGCTTTTGTGGCGGAAACCGATATTGCTAGAGTAAAAGTTGGTCAGGAAATCACTTTTAAGGCTGATGCCTATCCTGATCAGCAATTTAAGGGAAAGGTTAAATCAATTACGCCTCAAGCTACAGTTACCCAAAATGTCACCAGTTTTGAAGTGAAATCAAATATTTTAGGCGAAGCGAAAAGATTAATGCAGACTGGCATGAATGCAAGTGTTTCATTTAATGTCGGTAGCTTGGAGAAAGTTTTAGTAGTACCGACTGTAGGAATTGTGCGGCAAAAGGGGATGACAGGCGTGTATGTCAAGAGTGAGAAAAGCCCCGAACCAGAATTTCTGCCAATTGAAACTGGAATCTCAGGCAAAAATGCCAAGGGAAGAGATGTAACTGAAGTCAAAACTGGCTTAACTGAAGGTCAAGAAATCTATATTTCCTTCCCTGAAGGACAACGTCCACGCTCTAGAGGTCAGGGAGGTGTGCCTGGAATACCTGGTTCTAGCCCTCAACGTGGCAGCAGAGGCTAACTAGAAAATGTCTAGTAAAAGTAAGCCCAAAGTCAAAAAGCAGTCCTTAGCGATCGCAGAAGTTCCTTTTGATGAAATTCTCTCCATGGCGGCAGAATCCCTGTGGAGTAACCGTCTCCGCTCTGGCTTAACCATGCTAGGGGTAATTATTGGCATTGCCGCCGTAATTGCGATTACCTCGGTTGGGCAAGGAGTTCAAGCTTCCACTGAGGCTCAGTTACAAGCACTTGGCACAAATTTAATTAATGTAATTGCAGGTGCGCCCACCGTAGGTGGAGTAAATTTGGGTGGTGGAAATGCTTCAACTCTAAGCTTAGATGATGCGACCGCCGTAGCCAATGCCCCAGCTATCAGTTTAGTTGCGCCCTATTTGCAGCGAATGCGACAGGTTTCTTTTGCCAATCAAAATACCTCTACCACAATTTTAGGTGCAGATTTAAAATTCCCTCAAGCACGAAATATTTTCCCGAAGGAAGGCAGATATTTTGAACAGAAAGAAGTGGATACAGCGCAACCTGTAGTGGTCTTGGGCGATAAGGTCTGTAGTGATTTATTTGGCGCGATCGCTGATCCAAAGGATGCTCTCAAAGAGATCTGTAATAGTGCAGTGGCAATTGGCAAAAAGATTCGGATTCAGGGCTATCAATATGATGTAATTGGTGTGATGGAACAAAAAGGCTCTACGGGTGGAACCGATCAAGATGACCGTGTTTACATTCCCCTATCGAATATGGCATCGCGGATTGTCGGCTCAAATTCCATTCGTGGTACTTCCATTAGCGGTATGTGGGTAAAGGCTCAAAGCGAAGCAGAGATCGATGCAGCCCAGTTTCAACTAACAAATCTATTACGCATTCGTCACAAAATTTTTCCACCTCAACCCGATGATTTTCGGATTATCAATCAAACCGATATTCTCAATACTTTTACTAGCATTGCTGGACTTTTAACTTTAATGGTCGGCGCGATCGCTGCAATTTCGCTAGTGGTAGGTGGAATTGGAATTGCGAATATTATGTTAGTCTCAGTGGTAGAGAGAACGCGGGAAATTGGCGTAAGGAAGGCTTTAGGTGCAACTAGATCGGCAATACTCAGTCAGTTTTTAGCAGAGGCAATTTTAGTCTCGGTAGTGGGCGGCTTTATAGGTATCGGTTTAGGGATCGCGATCGCTTTTATCGCCGCTAGCGCTTTCAAGTTTCCCTTTGTAATTTCTTGGTTGTCAGTAGTTGGCGGCTTTGGTTTATCGATGATTGTGGGATTAATTGCGGGCGTAATTCCGGCTAGAAGTGCTGCCCAACTAGATCCAATTCAAGCTCTACGCAGTGATTAGGAAGAACTTAAAATGATTCAGTTAAAGAACATTCGCAAGACCTACAAACTGGGAGAAATTGATATTCCTGTGCTAAAGGGAATTGATTTAGAAATAGCCACAGGCGAATATGCGGCAATTATGGGAATGTCAGGCTCAGGTAAATCCACTTTGATGAATATCATTGGCTGTTTGGATCGTCCCACTGTGGGCAAATATTACTTAGAAGGAAGAGAATTAACTACTTACAACGATGATGAATTAGCATTTATTCGCAGTCGCCGCATTGGCTTCGTGTTTCAACAGTTCAATCTCTTAGCCAGAGCTACAGCCCTAGAAAATGTGATGCTGCCAATGATTTATGCCCATATTCCAAAAGCTAAACGCCGCCAATTGGCAATGGAATCCTTAACTTTAGTAGGATTAAAAGAAAGAATGTCAAATCGTCCTAGCCAACTTTCAGGTGGTCAACAACAGCGAGTAGCGATCGCTAGAGCCTTGGTAAATCGCCCAGCCTTATTATTAGCAGATGAACCCACAGGCGCTTTAGACAGCCAAACTTCCGATGAGGTGATGAATCTTCTGACCGACTTAAATAATCAAGGCATCACGATCATAATCGTCACCCACGAACATGACGTAGCCGAAAAAACTAAACGGATTATTAGAATTCAAGATGGTCTAATTTGTCGCGATCGCTGAAATAAATTTTCTTTGCATTCAGATAAAATTTCAAGAATCTATTCGATTGAGAGGTCGCGCAGAATGATAATGTTGATTAATATTTACTCATTTATTTTTGGAATT
>JBBRVV010000346.1:0-3035 GCA_038246525.1 Pseudanabaenales cyanobacterium | reverse complement strand
TGCGATCGCTGGTTGTGATGTATTGATCAGTGCGACGGGGGCAAAGCCAAGTTTTGATCCTACTTCGCCGATGAAGGTGGATTATTTTGGCATGAAAAATCTAATTAAAACTGCCCAACAAGCGGAAGTAAAGCAGTTGGTGATGGTTTCTTCTCTTTGTGCTTCGCTATTCTTCCATCCACTTAATCTATTTTGGCTAGTGCTATTTTGGAAAAAAAGGGCAGAGGAAGCGCTGCAGGCTAGTGGATTAGCCTATACGATTGTGCGACCAGGGGGTTTAAAGAATGAACCTAAACCAGGAACTTTAATTATGTCCAAAGCGGATTCTTTATTTGAAGGAAGCATTCCTCGCGCCACAGTCGCCCAAGTATGTATAGAAGCGTTATTTTCTGAAGCATCCAGAAATAAGATTGTGGAAATCGTGGTGCAATCTCAACCTGAAATCAATTACTCTACACCTGAAGCGATCGCACCGTTATTCGCAACTATTTAACTTTGAAATCCGATTAAGCCCAGGGTGGTATCTCTTGCCATGCTTGATTTAATAAGCGATCGCGTGATTTATAGTCGGACATTTTCTGTGCTACTAAATGCCAAAATGCAGGCGAATGATTCATTTGTTTAGTGTGGCAAAGTTCATGCACAAATATATAGTCTACTAATTCAGGTTCAACCAACAGCAGCTTGTAGTTGAGGCTAATATTTTTGGCGGTAGAGCAGCTTGCCCACAGGGTTTTTTGCCCACGAATGGAAGCCTTGCTATAGGCTAAAGCAATTTCTGTACTGATTCTTTTGAGCCAGGGAATTAAGTGTTTTTCGCCCTTTTGAGCGAGCCAATATTTTAGGCAACTAATCCAGATTTGGGCATCTAGATCTTCAATTGCCACATTCCCGATGATTAATAGCTTTCCTTCTTTCTCTTCTTTAATCTTAAACCCATTCACTTTTTTTTGAGCGTATTCCAATTGCCAGGTTTCCGCGATCGCTTTCAAGTGAATTGATGTAGGCATTACTGCTGTTTCTGAATCAAATAAATTAGGCTTATTTTTGGCTTGATGCTCTAATTTTTCTAATGTCTTTAGCAACCATTTTTGCTTTTTATGGATTAATCTCAGCACTTCCAATCGATCATAGCCAATCGGAATAATTACCTCTACTCCTTTAGGGATCGATACTTGAATCCGCACATGTTTTGCCCTTGCACTTTCTTTTAGCCGATAGGGAATCTCAAAATTTGCCATATAAAATCAATTAAATCAAGTAAAGATAGGGTTTTATTCTGACCCCAAGCTAGATTAAGATACAAGGATATTTTTGATAAATTCGCAAACACCCTAATGGTACATCAGCTTCCCGTCGGCGCAAAAGATCTCCTCCCCCTAGATGTGCTGCAAAAACAGTGGATTGAACAAAGATTACAACAGACTTTTCAGGCATGGGGCTATCAAAAAATTATTACACCTACCATAGAAAAGCTAGAGAGCTTGACTGCTGGTGGCGCAGTACATCCCCAAGCTGTGATTCAACTTCAGGGCGAAGAGGGAGAGATTTTGGGATTACGTCCAGAGTTTACTGCGTCGATCGCTCGTGCCTATGCTGCCCGATTGGCACATAATTTTCCCCAAAGACTTTATTACAATGCCAATGTTTTCCGTGCTGGGATCTTTCGCAAAGGCACTGCCACTCAGGAAACTTTTCAAGCAGGGGTGGAGCTATTAGGCATTGATGGGCTGGCGGATAGTGAAATTTTGTTGCTGTTAGCGGATTGTTTGACCCAGATTAAGCTGACCGATTGGCAAATGGTTTTAGGTCATGCGGGACTGACTACGGCTTTGTTAGATATTTTTCCGATTAGCGATCGCATGAAAATTCGTAACTGTTTTGCCCACTTAGATCGAGTGGAATTGGCTCAAATTGCTGATCAACAAGTTTGGAAATCCCTAGCAATTGATTTACTCCAACTGAGGGGAAAACCTTTGGAAGTTTTGAGCAAATTAGAGAAGCTTCTAGCTAAAATTCAGATCGATTATAGTCAATGGTGGGAAGCAAATTCAGAATTAGTCTTGAGAGAGACTTCTCACCTGCGATCGCTTCTCTTGCTATGGCAGAATATGGGATTGCCTGACTGTATCACCTTAGATTTGAGCCTAATCCAACCTTTTGATTACTATACAGGTATCGTGTTTGAGGTGGTGAGTGAGTATCAGGCGATCGCTCAAGGTGGACGCTACGATCAGCTATTAGGGTTATATCATCCCAAGGGTTTGAGTCATCCTGGCATTGGTTTTTGCTTGAATTTAGAGAACTTAAAAAAAGTTTCTGCTGCTCATTTACCTGATCAAATATCTGCCTGTGCTTGTTTGGTAGTACCAGAATCGGCGGATTATGTTCAGATTGCTTTCGCTCATGCGGCAAAGTTGAGAAAGGATTCTAGTCTAGAACATGGGGTAATAGAAGTATATTTGCATTATGATCTGGCAGAACAAGTAGAAAATTATGCGCGATCGCGTAATGTCCAACAAATTGCTTGGATCGGTAAACAAATTAGCATAGAAGTCTTAGAATAGCTTAAATCTTTTAGGACTTACGCAGGCTAAATATGGAGATCTCTTCTTAGTGGGAGTTTGAGGGCTTCGCCCTCAATTGGGGCTGTGCCCCAAACCCCCTATTTACAATGTTTGGTTTATTTTTTGCGTAAGTCCTATCTTTAAAGAAAGTGCTGAACTAGATTAGGTTGAATAGGTTCTAGGGATAATCGCTGATTCTGAGGCGGATTGCTGTTTAGATAGCGAAGAGCTTCCACATTAAAGCGATAACCGACATTGCGAACTGTTTGAATTAGGTTTGGTTGTTGCGGATCGGTTTCGAGCTTTTTTCGTAGAGATAAAATGTGAGTATCCACCGTGCGCGGATTGGTGATTTGTTCGGGCCAGCCTCGCTCTAGAAGCTGATTCCGAGTCATGGGCGCTCCGTCTGCCTGCGCCAAAACTAGCAGCAAATTAAACTCTTGGGGGGTAAGTTCAAGCCCTTCATCC
>JBBRVV010000345.1:0-3050 GCA_038246525.1 Pseudanabaenales cyanobacterium | reverse complement strand
TAATACTGAGTTTGTCACCGTTGAAGCTACCAATAAAAGATAGTGGCTCTTGGAGTCCAGTCCATTGCCAAATTAGCGCCCCAACTGCGCCCAAAAGCCCTGCGATCGCTAAGGTTGGTAAAATCTGGTTGTTTCGAGAAGATACCAAATCTACTGCCAGGATCAGCACCAGGGTGAGAATCACAATTCCCTCGGGCAGAATCACGCCTGCATTTAGTAATGTTGTGAAATTTGCAAAGTCCATATTTTTCTAGCTACTTATACCTAAAGAGCATTGTACAAGCAATTCTAAGACAATTTAGCGAGCAATTTGCTTAGGAATTGGTTTGAAATTGTAATCGAATTCATAGAGTAAGCCGATCAGCAATTTGATCAAGTTCTAGCTGCCAAGCATCCGAGTCTTCAGTTTCTTCCCAAAGTACTTGAAGTTCGGAATTAGTTTTTACGCGGTCGATCGCTCTCAACGCTAAAGCAATTAAAGATTCATCTACAGGAGGCTGCTCTGATACCCATTTACTCACAGCTTCTCTTAGTTCGGGATGGGGTTGTTTTTTGAGCGCAGCTACTACCTCTGCGGCAGCGATCGCAGATTCAGCATCACCTGTATCAATTAAGTCATCATTTTCAACCACTGAGGTAAGCGCATCCAGCACATAGTCCAGCCCTGGATCTTCGGCAAAATCATCGATCCAATCTGCGGCGTTATCATTTTCAAAGCTACCAATACCCCACGATCCCATAAATTATTAACCTCTGCTTTTGATTCACTATGAAAACTTTCAAAATCCTAGCCTAATTGGGCTATTTCTGAGTTAAAGACTCAATTGTAAGTACTTGGGGCGGTGTAGCATCGGGGGGGTAAATCAAATCTACTTGTACAAAGCGGCGATCGCCTGGGGGCATAGTTAAAGTAGCGAGAGATTCACCCATTTGTCCGCGCTGTTGTACCAAATGCCAGTACGAAGTTTGTGGTCGCTGGCGATCATCTGTATAACGAATCCGCACCGTGCCACGAAAAAATACGGGAGAGAAAGGTGGTTGACGAAAACGTCATCCAGGCTGGGAGAGCAGATCTTCTTTGATCGGCGTTTCCAGCTTTAGCACCACGGTTTGAGTTTGGGACGTGGAATTTACTAGGGGCAGGGTGAGGTTATATTCAATCCCATAATTGCCGTGGGCTTCATAAGCAGAGCCAGGATAACGCGCTAAGAGTTTGGCACTTTGGTTTTGTCCTGTGCCCATTTTCCCAGCTAAAAGTGTGCTCAAGCCGAAGGAATACGCCCCACCTGCCATGGGAACAGCTAAATCATTGCGATTGAGATCGGTAAGACGCGATCGCCAGGAAGAGCCTTCTGCTACTGCCGCCACTCTGCCATAGATTTCTGATCCAGTTAAACGATCTGGCGGGCTTGGTGCTGATTCTCGCGGCCCTGCGAAGCCACCAGTTTGGAGTAAATTTTGCCATTCTGCCAGGCTGGGAGCCTTTTCGCCGCCATCTGCTGTAGGTTTGGCGAACATCGCCAAATTTGCCAGATAAACTTTGCCATTGCTGCGTAAACGCATCAGCGTAGATCTGCCATTCAAAGGAGGATCAAGGGGCGCAACTGGGATCGGTAGATTGGCTAACATTTGATAGCTTTTAGCGGCAATCACGATCTGAGCAGGAAATTCTGCTTGGCGCTTACCTCTTAAAACTTCATTGGTGACCCGATCGCCTGGTCCGCGAAAAATTTTGCCTCTAGGATTAGCAGACATGGGAGGAGCGGCTAAAAATGGCGCATCAGGTTGACTAAGATAGCTGGCAGCTTGCAAAATATCTAGGGTGACAGGGCGATCGCTGGGGTTGTAGACAATTACACCGAGATATAAAGTGCGCAAATCATTGGGCGTTTCGATTGCCCTGGCAATATGGTGAGAGAAAAGATCAAATCTGCCATTAAAGCCAAAATTTAAGTGAGCTTCAGGCGTTGACTTAGCTTGGGGTGGAAAAGTGGAGAGTAAAATTCCTTCGGTCTTTACAATTTCGGGATTGTTGCTATTAAACACTGGTACTTGGTCTAGGCTACCGCTTAGCGATCGCATGGTTTGCGATCTTACTATCTCTTGGGGTTTAGCCACGGGGGGTTGAGTGACAGGGACTTGGGCAAACAGAATTCCAGTAAACATAATTTAAAGCCTAGCCTAGAGTAAAATCCAAGCGATCGCTATACCCAGAGCCGCACCTGCTACCACTTGGATCGGCGTATGCCCCAATAGTTCTTTGAGCGGGTCAATCTCTGCCCCAGTTTCAGGATCAAAAATTTCGCCGATAATTTGATTGATTACCTTCGCCTGCTTACCTGCCGCCAGCCTGATTCCTGCTGCGTCATACATCACGATTACCGCAAATACCAAAGCGATCGCAAATTGAGGCGTATCCCAACCCTGGGTATTACCAATTCCTGCTGCCAGGGCAGCGACCAAGGCAGAATGAGAGCTGGGCATACCGCCAGGCTCTATAAGCACATGGGGACGAATTTTGCCTGTTTGGGTAAAAGTTAAAATAAATTTGATCATCTGAGCGGCAAAGTTGGCAAGGATCGCCACTAGTAGCACACTATTATTCAGAATTTCTACCATTGGGTGCATAGGGAATTTTAATTGGTGCGGGCAATAATGTAGTCAGCGATCGCATTCAAGGCATTAGCCCGACTACCAAAGCTTTGTAAATCGGCTTTAGCCGCGTCAACTAATAATTTTGCTTTTTGATGGGAAGTTTCAATCCCCCACAGACTTGGATAGGTAGCTTTTTGGGCAACTAGGTCTTTGCCAGCAGACTTTCCTAACTCTTCAGAGGTAGCAGTGATATCTAGGATGTCATCAATAATTTGAAATGCCAAGCCAATATTTTGGGCATAGCTGGTCAACTGGGTTACAACCTGGGTATCAGCCCCCGCCAAAATGCCACCGCATACGACTGAGGCTTCTAATAGGGCAGCGGTTTTGTGCTGATGAATAAAGTTTAACGTTGCTTCGCAGGTATCTAGCTTTCCTTCGCAAGCGAGATCGAC
>JBBRVV010000344.1:0-3052 GCA_038246525.1 Pseudanabaenales cyanobacterium | reverse complement strand
GATGTAATAAATGACTATCGCAGTCGATTCGATCAAGAGCGGCAAAAGACCTGGCTGCTAAATGACCGTTCGGCAACAAGTGCGCTTCAGGTCTTACTTAAACAGATAGATGATCACGCTAAACAATTCCTGCTATTGAATCGTAAAGGAGTGATTGACGAAGATTTTAATGGAATTATGCGCGCCTTAGAAACTACTTACACATCCAAGATTGAAGTTAAATCTCGGGCTTTAGGAGTTTTACTTTTAGATGGGCTAAAAGAAGAGATTAATAGCTTGATCGTTGACTTATCCACTTTAGATCAAAAGTTGGAAACCCTCCACGCTCAGCTGCTGGATCGAGAACATACCTATGTTAGAGAGACAAGTACACTAACCGTAAATGGAATCTTGCTCTATGATCCCAAAGATATTGATACAGTATTTAATCAAATCCTTGAGGGCAGAGCCGAAGCCGTATTTCAGACTGTATCTCAAGACCTGTTAGATCAATTTGGCACCCGTTTGTTTGATCTCTACACCTGGGATCAACTTCAACTCAAAAAATTGTTTGATCGGCTCTTAAGTCGTTCGATTGATGAATTTGCGCAGAAGTCTCAACTACGAATCTCAACTGCACGTAAGTTTTTAGAGCAATATCCTACGGTTGAGCAACAGGAGGCTCAAATCAAAACTACTTTTGAGAAAAGCGAATCTTTCCTGCGCTTTAGCCAAGAACAGATTAATCTCGGCTGGGAAAATAAAGCTGAGAAACGCCAAACCTTGATCGGCATTCAGGGTGGCAACAAACCGACTGATAATGCCGTAAGTGCGATCTTGCCGATGATTCGCAAGTCCAGTACCTTGACTGACAAAGATATTCGCCCATTAAATGACCCCTACAACATCTTCTTTGTCCAAGAAGTTGGCGCATTCCCTTTACGCCTAATTGAAGGAATGGAAAGAATGCGAGTGATCTATCGTACCGTCTCTCAATCTGATCAAAACCCATTACATACCCATCAGGATTCTCGCTTATTCCGAGACATAATGCCTTCAAGCCAAGAAGAAATACAGGTCAAGCAGAATCTATTGTTGGCTAAAGCTTTTGGGCTGGTTTTTGAATATGAAAATCAGATTTCAAAATATGATGAAATTCGATTTTCATACCAAGATAAACAGACTGGATTGAGCAAGACTCAAGTATTAGGTGATACTTGGTTGAAAGCAGAAGAGTCTCTACTAAATGATCAAAACCGTAAAATTCGAGATGTTCTAGCTGACGCAGTTAAATCTATTGGCGAAAATGCTATCACCAAACTTCAGAAACAGGAACTTTATCAGAAATTGATGACTTGCCTCAGTGAACTCGAAAGTAAGCTAGTAGGCGGGAAGGATAACTTAGATTATGCAAAAGCAGAATCAGCGATCGAAGAATACATTAGGAAATTTTCTTTAATGGTTACGATTAGCATTCTAGAAAGTAATCTCAAGAATTCTCCTACTAATGCAAGAGTAATCGGAGGCTTAAATGCGCCAACCGTAAATGAGAATTTAGAGAAATTTAGGAAACTGGTAGGAACCTGCTACAAGCGAGGTAACCCATCAAATACTGAAGCCCAGCTTTTGGAGAAATCGCGCCAAAAGTATAATATTGCTGAAGATATTGCCAATCAGATTATTGCCGAATTCTCACCCAAAATCACCCCAGAAGAATCAATGATTGAATATGCGTTGATGTATCGAGCCTTCTGGGAAAATGATTTGGAAATTGATTTAGAAGAACAAACTCAGCTTATAGAACTCCAAGAAGAACTTGGGCTAAGCAATCAACAAGTTGCTGAGATTGAGGCGAAAGTTCAAGCGGAATAAAAAATAGTTTGATTTCGACTTTTAAAACAGTCAGTATTTACATTTACAAATAAGAGGATTTATGTCTGGAGATTTTAGCTACAATCATGTCAAATGTCCTAAATGCGGGCATGACCAGAATCCTTCTACTGCTTCTAAATGTGAGATTTGTGGAAATCAGTTAAAAAAAGCAACAGTTCCGCCGATCGCTTACCTTGGGGCAATGATTCTTCTTGGTGGAGCCTTACTTGGTGGTGGTTATATTGCCTTAAAAGATAAGTTCACTAACATTAGCCCCAACTCAACCAATCTTACAAATACTTCTACAAATAGTCCTACAACTCAATTTACCCCAGATCCAACCACTAACTCATCCCTAGCTGATAGTGGTCAATACATTAGCTTCGGCGATCGCTTGCTATTTACCACCACTTCCAATCCAGATAAACAAGCTGCCGCTACTGCCTATGCTAATGGAGACTTCCCAACCGCCATATCTAAACTTGAAACTTCTCTAAAAACTAATCCTAACGACCCTGAAGCTTTAGTCTTTCTGAATAATGCTCGATTAGGCAAGAAAGATGCGATTCAGCTTGCAGTTGTATTGCCAATTAGTAAAAGTGTTAATCCTTCTTTAGAATTATTACGCGGCGTAGCTCAAGCGCAAGATGAAGCAAATAAGTCGGGCAATTTGATTAAAGTGGCGATCGCTGATGACAACAATGATTCTGACCGTGCCCAGCAAATAGCCAATACCTTGGCAAAAAATAATGACATTTTGGCGGTAGTAGGACATGGCACCAGTAAGTCTTCTTTGGCAGCCGCACCGATATATAGCCAAAATCAATTGGTGATGATTGCTCCAACTAGCACCACTTCAGAATTGACTCAAGTTCCTACAGGCGGTGATGGCACCAACTACATCTATCGCACGATTATTAGTGATCAATTCACTGGCACGGCTTTAGCTCGATATATGTTGACTGGAATCAAAAAGCGCAACGCAGTAGTATTTTATAATTCTGGCAGTTCTTACAGCAAATCTTTGCGTGCAGCATTCTCTACCACGTTGGGCTTGGAAGGAGGAAAGGTGGTGAGCGAGGTAGATTTATCTAAAGAAAATCCAGAATCACAGTTAGCCAATCTTAAAGCGGATACTCTAGTTTTACTCCCAGATTCAGATACCATGTCCCAAGCAATATCTGTAATTAAGGCAAATAAG
>JBBRVV010000343.1:0-3054 GCA_038246525.1 Pseudanabaenales cyanobacterium | reverse complement strand
AGTGACGTTAGGACTCGTGAAGATCAAAGCAGGAGCAGATGTTAATCAAGTTTTAGCAGATATCCAAGCCACACTACCGAAAGATGCGATCGCTACGACGAAGCTGGGATATTTGGATGTCGAACAAGCATATTGGGCTAGTAATACTCCAATTGGTGTGATTTTCGGACTTGGTGCAGTAATGGCATTTGTGGTGGGAATTGTGATCGTATTTCAAATTCTCTCGACTGATGTAAACGAACATTTAGGAGAATATGCCACTTTTAAGGCAATAGGATATGGCGATCGCTTCATCATCTTTATTGTTTTAGAGGAGGCGATGATTTTAGCAGTACTTGGCTTTATCCCTGGATTGGCTTTGGCGTTGGGACAGTATGCACTGATTGCAAATGTGGCGGCATTACCAATTTCCATGACCTTTGCCCGCTTCTCTTTTGTGTTTTTTCTAACGATGGTGATGTGTGGTATATCGGGCGTTATTGCGATGCGAAAAATTCAATCTGCCGATCCTGCGGACATTTTCTGATTTGAGATAAAATATATTTAATATTCAAGAGGCTTAACATGATTCCTGCACTACTTGAAGCGACCGTCCAAAGTCCAACCATTGAGCTTATTTCTGATATTCCCCAGACTAAAGAATCAGTGATTAATTTGTAACCAGAGGCAGAACCACACCAAACCATCTCGATCAGCCTAGAAGAGTATTCTCTAAACCCATCAGAGCATGCCGAGTTTGTAAATGGGAAAATTATTGAGAAGGAAAATATGGGATTTTTTCACGGTCGAGTACAACTTGAATTTGGCGCATTGCTATTAGCTTTTGTCAAAGCCAATCAACTAGGTGGAATTGTCTGTACTGAAACTCTCTGCCGCACAAATAAGCAGTCTCGTAGACCTGATGTAGCCTATCTTTCCTCTCAACAAGTAGAAAAATATGGCAAAACTGATTTTATGATCTTACCCGAATGTTTTCCTCTGATTGCTGAAGTTGTCTCCCCCACAGACACGGTAGATGATGTATTCACTAAAACTGAAGAGTATTTAGAATCAGGCGCAGAGGAAGTATGGTTACTGTTTCCTCGAACTGGTTTGATTATGACCGCTAATTTAGATGCAGAGAAAATTAAATGGAATCTGTCCAACAATCAGGACTTAGCTACCTTGCTCAAGGTTCTTCCAGGCTTTTCGGAGAGAGTAGAAGAGTTAATACCCGTCTATAAAAATATATCGACACTAATTTAGAAAAATATGCAAGCTACAACTTTTGGGAAGGCTCAATTAACTTCTAATAGCCCATTAAGTCAAACTGCGATCGCTGTTCAAGGCTTAGATCATTTCTTTGGTACAGGCGATCTAAAGAAGCAAGTATTATTTGAGATAAACCTCTCAATTGCTAGAGGTGAAATTGTCATTCTTACTGGGCCATCTGGTTCAGGCAAAACTACCCTACTTTCGCTAATGGGAGGCTTGCGATCGCCGCAATCTGGCAGCCTAAAAATTCTGGATGCAGAACTGGTTGGCGCTTCCAAACTCACTGCCCTAGAATCTCGCCGTCAATGTGGTTATATTTTTCAGGCACATAATTTGCATAGTTCTCTTACCGCCATAGAAAATGTAATGATGGGCTTGGAAGTTCAGGGTACTTACCTGCGTTCAGAAAGACGCGATCGCGCCACTCAAATATTAGAGGAAGTGGGACTAGATCAGCGCATGGCATATTATCCCGAAAACCTCTCTGGTGGTCAAAAACAACGGGTAGCGATCGCTAGAGCATTAGTCAGTCATCCTAAAATCGTCCTAGCAGATGAACCTACTGCCGCCTTAGATAAACAATCTGGAAGAGATGTGGTTACGTTAATGCAGAAATTAGCAAAGGAACAGGGTTGTACAATTCTGATGGTGACTCACGATAATCGAATTCTGGATGTAGCGGATCGAATTGTCTACATGGAAGATGGTAAACTGGTAACTACTGATCCTGAAGCAGTCCGTTAGCCTAAATTAATTCTAGAAAAATCACAGAAGAATTGTTCCCATGAGAATCCATCTACTACTCGTTTTCTCCTTTTCTCTAGTTTGCCTAATTGGTGTGATATGGCTAGGTTCTCCTAAAATTTTGGGCGCTCAGACAGTTTCCCAAACAAAACTCCCAGAAAAGCCTCCAGTAAGTATGCCGATTTCAGAATCTGAGCAAGCTTCTTTAAATACAGGAATGCCAGTTCTGACGGGCGAGGAAGGGAAATATACCGCCAAAATTTTAGTTAATGCGCCTGTTGATCGGGCTTGGAATGTACTGACTGACTACAATAGCTTTCCTAAGTTTTTACCTACGGTCACAGCAATTAAGATTCTTGAGAGTAACGGTAATCAAAAAGTCTATGAGCAAACTAATACGGTTCAAGTGCTGTTTTTTAGTCAAAGTAGCAAAGTAGCGATCGCTTCCACTGAAGCCTATCCTTCCTTTATTACTTTTCAAATGCGAGAGAGCGATAGTATTAATTTACTCAAGGGTACTTGGAAAATTGAACCAATTTCCTCCAATCAAATATTAATCACCAATCAAGTGAATGTCGAGCCTAGTGCTTCTGTTCCCAGAGATTTCTTCTTTAATATTTACAGCGAAAATCTCACCAAAACCCTGAGTGCCTTAAAGCAAGAAATGGAAAAACGTTAATTCTTTTCAACTACCCTATCAAATCACCGTGGCAAGTCATCGTTCAGAAATTAAGTTGTCAGTGCGAGAATTAGATGTTTTAGCTCTAATTGTAGAAGGTCAATCAAATGTTCAAATTGCTATTCAACTTTTAATCAGTGTGAATACAGTCAAAACCCACGTCAATAGCATTTATAACAAATTGGGCTTGTCCAATAGAGTTCAGGTTGCTACTTTTGCGCTACGTAGTCATTTAGCAGGGTTATTTCATTCTAAAGAGGGATATGAGGAGAGATAGCCCATGACCAGCAGAGCGTTGAGCTTGAGCCATATTTTTGAAGCCATGGGAGCGATACAAATTGAGAGCGAGATTACGCGCCGAGGCAAAATTGTGAGGT
>JBBRVV010000342.1:0-3054 GCA_038246525.1 Pseudanabaenales cyanobacterium | reverse complement strand
TTGGTGGGGCAATATTCCACGCAATTACCACAAAAAATGCATACACCGAAATCAATGCTGTAGCTTTTTAATTCTTTTTTCTTTAATTCAGGGTTAAAGAAATAATCGACCACAGGTAAATTGATTGGGCATACTCGCACACAAACTTCACAGGAAATACATTTGTCAAACTCAAAGTGGATGCGCCCACGAAACCTTTCAGAAGGAATTAGTTTCTCATAGGGATACTGCACGGTAATTGGACGGCGACTCATGTGATCAAAAGTAACTGCCATTCCCTGACCAATGTATTTGGCAGATTGAACAGCTTCTTTGGCATAGTCACTAACCTTACTTAAAAACTTAAACATAGGTTTGATTTCTTAATTAATTTGATTTCTCATTTTGATCGGTTTTTCTAACCGCCAAAAAATCCTGGGAAGGTCAACTTTAGAGCCGCCGTAATCAGGAGATTGGCTAAACCCACGGGCAGCAAAAATTTCCAGCCCAAATCTAGCAGCTGGTCAATTCTGACCCTTGGCACTGTCCAGCGCAAAAGCACGGCAAAAAAGATAAACAGATAGGTTTTTGTCAGAGTTACGGCAATGCCCACGGTTGCTGCTAACACTTGCCATACTGAGTTGGCAGGACTGATGTTCAGAACCTCGGCTAGCTTGTCTATAGGGAAAGGCAATTCCCACCCGCCCAAATATAAGACGGATACCAATAAGCCAGATAGCAGCAAGTTAGCATAAGAGCCACCGTAAAATAGAGCAAACTTCATGCCTGTGTATTCGGTTTGATAGCCTGCCACCAATTCCTCTTCCGCCTCAGGTAAATCGAATGGCATCCGCTCACACTCAGCTAAGGCAGCAATAATAAAAATTACAAAACCAATTGGTTGCCGCCAAATATTCCAAGACAAAATGCCGTACTCAGCTTGCTGATTGACAATATCAACCGTACTCAAGCCATTAGACATCATTGCTACAGCTAAGGCTGCCAAAGCCAAAGGAATTTCATAACTGATCGATTGTGCTGCTGCCCGCAGTCCGCCCAATAGTGAGTATTTATTGTTTGAAGAATATCCCGCCATTAACAAACCAATTGGCGCAAGGCTAGAGATAGAAATAATGAAGAAGATACCTGTGCCTAGATTGGAAATTACCAGGTTTTCACCGAAAGGCACTACCAAAAAGCAGAGAAACACAGAAACAAATACTACTACTGGTCCCATAGTGAATAACACAGGGTCAGCTTTGGCGGGAATGATGTCTTGCTTAACCAGCAATTTACCTACATCGGCAAAAGGGATCAAAATGCCAAAGGGTCCAGCATATTCGGGTCCAATCCGTTGTTGGGCTGCCGCTGAGATTTTACGCTCTAGCCAAGTACAGACTAATGCGCCAACTGTGACAATCAAGACCATAGCAATCATTGGGATTGGCATCCAAATTGCCTTTGCTACACCAGGCGCGACATTAAGTCCTGTCAGCCATTCAATTAGCGATTGTTGTAAGTCAATTCCGTTATCCATCTAGCGATCCACCTCTCCCATAATGATGTCTATACTTCCCAGGATTGCCATAATGTCAGCAAGCTTCATCCCTCTGACCAGTTGTGGTAAAACTTGAAGATTAACAAAGCCAGGCGGACGAATCTTGAAGCGCCAAGGAAATACACTATCTTCGCCAATCAGGTATACACCTAGTTCACCTTTGGGAGCCTCTACGCGCACATAATGCTCACCTTTTGGCACTTTGAAGGTAGGCGAAGGCTTCTTGCCGATGAATTGATAATCAAAGCCTGTCCATTCACTCTTTGGTCCACCCAGAACCCGCTGGGCTTCTAGATTTTCGTAAGCTCCACCAGGTAGCTGCTTCAAACATTGCAGAATCATCTTTGCGGATTCACGCATTTCTCGAACACGCACGAAATAACGAGCCAAGCAGTCGCCGCTGGTTTCCCATTGCACATCCCAATCGAGTTCGTCATAAAGCTCATAATGATCAACTTTGCGCAAGTCCCACTTCACACCAGAGCCGCGTAACATCGGGCCAGAAAGTCCCCAATTAATTGCTTCGTCTTTGCCGATTGTGCCTAAGCCCTCAACCCGACGGCGGAAAATTGGGTTATTGCTAATCAGTTTCTCGTATTCATCAACTTTAGGGAAAAAGTAATTACAAAAATCTTCGCACTTTTCTACCCAGCCGTAGGGTAGGTCGGCAGCAACTCCACCAATCCGAAAGTAGTTGTGCATCATCCGCATCCCAGTGGCAGCTTCAAACAGATCGTAAATCATCTCCCGTTCACGGAAAACGTAGAAAAATGGGGTCTGTGCGCCAATATCTGCTACAAAAGTGCCAAGCCATAGTAAGTGAGAGGCAATGCGGCTAAGCTCAAGCATGATCATCCGAATGTAGCGCGCGCGTCTAGGTACATTCACGTCCGCTAATCTTTCGGGCGCGTTTACGGTAATTGCCTCGGTAAACATGGTTGCCAAGTAGTCCCAACGGGTTACATAGGGAAGATATTGGGTAACTGTACGATTTTCGGCAATTTTTTCCATGGAGCGGTGCAGGTATCCCAAAACGGGTTCGCAGTCCACTACGTTTTCACCATCGAGGGTGACGATTAATCTGAGTACGCCGTGCATGGATGGGTGGTGCGGTCCCATATTGATTACCATGCGTTCGGCTTTGGTTTCGATCATCACCATAGTTTTGCGATCGCCTCTTGATAAGTTATTAGTAAAGTCTGAACGGTTAAATTAAATTTTACAAAATTAGATATTAATCAGTATATAGCTAGGGCAAGACTTCTAAGCAAATCTAGATTAGAATTTTTTGCTTATTTTCCAATGAAACCCATAGATTAAAGGAGCTTGATTTTCTAACCTGTATCTACGTTGCTAATTCCAAAAGTGTTAGAGTTAGCACGACAAAATTTTTGGGTGAGCAGAGCAATGGCAGTTCAATTAAAGCAGGCTTTAGAAATTGGCAAATATATTGTGGCACAGCGACTTAAGGGCAACAAGCACTTTCCTTTAGTTTTGATGTTGGAGCCACTGTTTCG
>JBBRVV010000341.1:0-3061 GCA_038246525.1 Pseudanabaenales cyanobacterium | reverse complement strand
ATCAGGGTAGTTTTCCCCGCCCCGTTTGGTCCAATTAAGCCATAAACTTCGCCTTCAGCGATTTGCAAATCCACTTGATTTACGGCTAGATGCTTCTCAAATCTTTTAGTTAGGTTCTCGGTCCGAATTGCCAATTCTTTTATCATTTGAATCTAAACTCCGTGAGGTTACTATAAGTCTACTTAATGACCCATAATGCTTAAAAGTGATTCAACAGCCAAATCATGGCTTGTTTGAGCCAACAAAGGTCTAGAGTTCATTTAGTTCTCCTACATCTGGGATTACCTCTACTGTTGGGTTATCAGGCAATTGTCTACCCACTTTTTTCATCTCACTGTCAGGCAACGCCACTTTTTGATTCTTTTCAACTATTGATTCATCTTGCGCTTGAGGTTTTCTAGTTCCTCATCCATTTCCCAACGTCGAAACTGAGCTTCTAAGGGATCTTCACTATTAGAACTAGGTGGAGGATTGAGATTTTGCCAACTAGAACTATTCCAACTAGAACTTTGAGTAGCTTTTTGAGCTTGTGGATTTTGGCGATTAGCTTCGGCATTTTGGGCAATTTTCAGCTTAACTTCCTGTCGCCTTTGTTGAATCTGGCCCTGTAGTTCCACGGTTTGGCGCAAACGTTGACGAAATAATTCCATTTGTGCCCATACTTCATTACCTTGGCGCAACAGCGCAGCTTCTCTCTCTTTGGCAGCACTAGCTAAATCTGGACGCTTAGCTGCCGTGGCTTTTTCGGCACGACCATACCAAAGTTTAATATCCTCGCCGATCGCTAAAATCTGTTCTTGTAACTTCTTCTCTTGGTTACGAAAATCTAAAATCAAGCGATTAACTTCAGATTCTTGAGAACGCAACTGATCATCAAGCACCTGTAATTCCATTTGGGGATTGGCGCGAATAAATTCTTCTAGCCGAGTTTCTAAAAAACGAGAAATATCTTCTAGTAGTCCCATATTAGAATTTTTGTCCTACCGTAATTGATCTAGCTTCGCCGTTGCGCTTCAAAATCGCTTCTTGTTGATTTAAACCACTTAATACCCAACCGCTATCGCCAATCGGATTACCAAGTTTAATTGTCTGAAACGCGCCACCTACTTCCACCATTGCTGCCGACTGTTCACCAAATGCCAAAATTCCTACCAATTTAAACTTAGACTGGCTGTTCATAGTTGCCAGGGGCAAGATTGGTTTAGCCGCGATCGCTGGCTTTTGAGTTTGAGTAATAGCTGGCATAACAGGTTCAGGATTTACTCTGGCGATCGGACTAGGCAGAGCAGGAATGGCAGTCGAAGGGGGAAGATTTGGCGTAGCTAATCTTGGAGGTACCACTACAGAAGCAGGAGGAACTAGCGCTTTAGGTAGAGAAGTAGGAGGCTGGTATACTGGCACATAAATTGGCTGCACAGGCAAGACAAAAGGACTTTGACTGGCAATTTGGTTAGCTAAAGGAGCGTTCAAGTTAGGCGTAGAATTCACCGATCGGCTAAGCGCGGGAATGTTAGGCGCTAGAGTATTGGGCAAGGTCGGCTGCTTAATATTTAAACTAGCAAGGTTATGTCTAGTCTTTTGGGCAAAATTTTGGATATCCTTCAATTCCGCGGATGGCAAGTTTGCCAGGGAGGCTGGATCGGGAGTTTTAGCGATATCAGCAATAGAATTAATCTCAATCACTTTGGCATTGTATAACCAAGCTAAGGTCGCCACACCCAGCGATAGCCCCAATATCAGCCATAGTAGGCGCTCGAACCAATGAGCAGGAGCGGTATCCACTGAAATTTCAGGTGCAATTGGTTGTACTGGCGGCACCCAGAGTTCTAGATCGGGTAAAACTTCAGGTATTACCAAAGTAGGCAAATCCAATTTAGTAAGAGTAAGGCTAGAACTGCCATTTGAATTAATGGGAGAACTAATCAGGGAACTAATTGGCATAATTTGAGCATCCACGGTCTTGACTGATTCTTTACCTATTGGATAACTTCCCCTAAGCTCTGGAGCATGATTTGTCGCATTGTTGCCAGGTAGATCTAACCCCAGTATCGACCATTCCAGCTTGCCAGAACTCAGTTTAGGCTCGTTCCCTTTATCACCAACTTTAGAAGAGGCTTTAGCTGAAGAGGCTTTGGGTTGAACCAAAGTAACCGCATTCAAACTCAACAGCTGCTCAACATCGGCGAACAGGTCATCCATAAATTTTTCGGCATACTCTTGAAATGGCTTCTCTTCGCGATCGCTCCAAGTAGTATTGGTTCTGGTATCTCTCGAGCGTTCTTCTGACAGCATAATCTTTCGTTCCTATGGCAAAAAGCTTACTAAAAATGAAGCGTTGCCGCTAGAAAATAGCACATACTGCCTTTAATTGCCAAGAAAAAATCTAGATTGTTAACCAAGGCTCAATCATCTAAAAAATCCGCTCCAAGATCCAAGCGATCGCTTGCGGTAATGCGGCTGCTACATAGTCAGGCTGCACTCGATGTTGATATTCACCCTGCAGCACTTTTTCACCATAGCCACTGGTAACCAAGATCCCCTGACAGCCAGCATTGTGAGCCAAATCAATATCTGTCGCTTTATCCCCCACCATAAAACTTTTTGTCAAATCTAGATTGTGATCCCAAGCTGCACTTACCAACATTCCTGTATTCGGTTTGCGCCAAGTTGACCACTGACTAAATTCTGCTACCTTGCCCCCTTCTGGCTGACTTAGAGTGGCGCAATAGTAAAGTGCATCTAGTTTTGCCTCTGCTTCATTCCATAGCAAGTAACTTAGACGTTGATGAAGCGCCTCAATGTGAGCCAGGCAATAGTATCCTCTTGCCGCCCCTGCTTGATTCGAGACTAGACAGCAAAATATTTGATGCTCGTTTAGCGATCGCACTGCCTGAGCCACCCCAGGAATCAAGATCAAATCCTCTAATTTATGGATATAGCCAGCTTCTTGATTGAGCACGCCGTCACGATCTAAAAAAACCGCAGGTCTGAGAGTAGGTTGGAGAAATGATTGATTCGGCATTTTGAAAATTTACAGCCTATTGAAAAATTAAGGGATCTT
>JBBRVV010000340.1:0-3068 GCA_038246525.1 Pseudanabaenales cyanobacterium | reverse complement strand
TTGGGCTTGCCACCAACTCTTTTGACAAAGGCGCGATCGCCAGGCTGGATCGAAGTCACATTGGCACAATTCCAGGTGATCAAATACTCTTCACCCGCCGCAATACTCTCCTCTGCCTCTTGCAAGTAGTCCCGAATTTCAGGATCTTCTCGCTCATTACACAAAAAAATTCTGGTTGGCATAATTCAACTTACTTCTAGCCGCAAAAGCTATGGAAAACTCGACCATTTTTGTAAGTAACAGTATAAGTTGAAGGTAGCATCGAAATTCTTTAATCTACAAGAACACAAAGAAGCTTTGCCCTCAGAACCGTTTGAGGTTTATGAAAAGCTAGATCGCTCGTTAGGTATTTTGTACTGGTATCAAGGTCAGCCTTTTATCGCCACAAGGGGTAACTTCGCCTTAGATCAATCTGTCAGAGCTAATCAAATTCTAACTACTACTTACTCAAGTGCTATCCCGCTATTAGATAAATCTCTTACCTATGTATTTGAGATTATCTATTCTGCTAATCGGATTGTGGTTGACTATGGAGATTATGAAGCCTTGGTCTTGTTAGCGGTAATTGAAACAGAGTCAGGGCTGGAAATACCTATTGATTCTTTCTCTCATTTAGGCTTCCCTGTCGCTAGAAAATATGATGGTTTAAAGGATTTAGAAGTGATCGCCAGTCTTAATGAGCAAAACTAAGAAGGGTTTATAATTCGCTTCGCTAGTGGGCTGCGACTCAAGTATAAGTTTACCGATTATGTCAGACTTCATCGTATGCTGACCCAAGTTACGAGTCGAGTAATATGAGAAATACTCAAACAGTCTATTTCACTATCGGCTTACCAGGCTCAGGCAAATCTACTTGGGCAAAAGAAAAATTAGAGAAAGCCCCAAATAGCATCAAACGGGTAAACAAAGACGATTTTCGGGCAATGCTTGATAATGCTTACTTCTCAAAAGGCAATGAGAAATTTGTGCTTGAGGTTCAAGATGTCATTATTAAATCAGTGCTGGCAGAAGGTAAACATGCGATCGTTTATGATTATGTTGATTACCAATTAATAGAAATGCGCTAACTTTCGATTATACCCACTTTCAACATTTAGGCGACACCAGTCAAAAAGACAAGGTTGCAATCAAGTTGTAATTGCCAAAAATTCTTAAATAATCGCTTAAACTCAGTAAAGTAATTCATTAGCTATTTAGCCCATGTCCCAAGAACTAGATCTTTTAATCAAATCCAAAAATCTAAGGGGGCGCAACCTCAGTGGTGAGCGATTATTTGGCGCAGAACTTGACCAAGCAGACCTGAATGGCGCAAATTTGAGTAATGCTCGTCTCAGTGGGGCGGAATTGAACCAAGCCGACATGGAAAATGCCAATCTCAGCAATGCCCATCTCAGCCGTGCCCAAATGTCTAAAGCGAAATTAATCGGCGCAGATCTCACAGGCGCAAAAATGAGCGAAGCCAACTTGGAAGGTGCAGATTTAACCAAGGCGATCGCTAAAAATACTAAATTAAGCGAAGCAAATTTATCTCATGCCAAACTAGATCATGCCGATTTTGCTGGAGCAGACTTGAGCAATGCCGACCTCACGGGCACAAGTTTAGTCGGCGTAAACCTCACCGATGCGATTCTTACCAATGCCAAATTGAAGGGCGCAATTCTCACCAGTTGTCAACTTAGCGGCGCAAAACTCACCAATGCCGACTGTACAGATGCTGACTTGCGCAGTGTGCAATTTAGTGGAGCTGATATTAACGGCACAATTTTTAAGGGAGCGAATCTCAGCTATGCCGACTTGAGTGAGATTAATATTTATAGCACCAGTTTTATGGGCGCGAATCTTTGCGAAGCGCTGATGCCCGATGGTAGTCGTTCCAAGCAGGGTTGCTAATGTCTTTCGTTTATAATCCCTTACATAAGCCCAATCAACTGATTCGTGGCACAGGAAATGTGGCAGTAGTCACAGGTTGGCTGGTAAAAGAAATAGTTGCTAATAGACTAGAGCCTAGTGAATATGCCGCGATCGGACACTTATATAGTCCCACTCGTGGCATTGATTTTCTAATTAGAAATCTGCTTTTTAATCCTCAAGTGAGATATTTAGTAATTCTAAATGCCACAAAGGAAGATAAAAATGCAGGAGGATGTGAATGCTTATGGGATTTCTTTCAACAGGGATTTAGTTTAGGAAAAAACGAATTAGGCAAAGAATGTTGGCTGATTAATTCCACTATTCCTGGCTATATTGATCTTCAAATTCCGCCGCAAGGATTAGAAGATTTGCGAACCGCTTTGACTGTCAAAATGGAAACCGCGATCGGTGTTGCAATTTCTCAAGTAAAGTTATTTGCGCAAATTCCTGCTCAACCCTGGGCAGATCCCCAAGCATATCCTAAGTCAGAATCGGTGGTGAATCTCTTTCCTGGCAGAAATTCTGGGCATCGAATTGAAGGGAAAACCATTGCCGAAACCTGGATTAAAATCATTCAACGCATTCGCCGTACAGGTATAGTTCGACCTTCTGCCTACGATAATCAATGGCAAGAGCTAGTGGACTTGATCGCAATTGTCACCGATGAACCGAAGGATTTCTTCTTTCCTGAGCCTAACTATTTGCCAGTCAGTAGAGATTTTTTGGCGGAATATATTGCTCTTACGATAGAAGATACCCCTTTTCAGGAAGGAGTAAAATATAGTTATGGCAATCGAATGCGATCGCACTTTGGTATTGATCAAATCTCTCAGGCAATTCAGACTCTCAGCCAAAATCCTAATTCTACGCGAGTGGTTATTTCCCTTTGGGATGCTCAACTAGACAGCAAAGTAAATAGTAGTCCGCCTTGTCTCAATCATATTTGGCTGAGAGTTAGAGAGAATAAGTTGATTCTCACCGCTACTTTTCGCAGTAATGATATGTTTTCCGCATGGGTGGCAAATGCCTTTGGTTTGAGGGCTTTACAACAATATATTTGCGATCGCCTACCCGAAATTGAACCTGGTGAATTGATTACGATTAGTCAAAGTGCACATATTTATGATGACTGTTGGGAAAGTAGCGATCGCGTAATT
>JBBRVV010000339.1:0-3080 GCA_038246525.1 Pseudanabaenales cyanobacterium | reverse complement strand
GCTCTATTAGATCCTAGTACTGAAGCTTGTGAGCAAGCGATCGCCCAAGAGATTCCAGCTTTTGTCTCTAATGGTTTGGATTTGAAAATCATCACCGAAGCAGGTTTAGACTCAATGGCAACTTTGATTGCGCTCTCTACCAATCTCGACTTGAATTTGATAATTGCTCAACGAGTAGTAGCAGAATTTCACTCTGTCAAAGTCTATGCAGTCTATAATGCAAAAGAGATAGAAATGCCCAATAATCAAGTACAGCCAGCATTTAGTAATCAAGTAGCGATTAAAACTTGGAACAACTATCTCACAGAGGAAGAAGCCCAACTCACGGATATTACTTTAGAAACAGATTTAGCCTTAACTAATTTTCAATTTTTTCAAACCAATGGGCAATTATTACCACTTCTATTTGAACGAGATTTGCAATTACAAATATTTTCGCCTAATACTATTCTCGAAAAAGGCGATCGCTTAGTCTACCTAGGATTAGCTGAAGCAATAATTACGCAAACAGAAAGAGAATTAAGCTAAAATCATAAATAAATTCAATCTTTAAATTTGATCCCCGTCACCTACCACCCATGACCTATCACCTGCAAATCCCTACTATTGCCTGCGTTGGCTGTATTTCTACCATTAGCTTAGCGATCGCTAAGCTAGACCCTACAGCCAAAATAGAAGGTGATCCTGCTACCAAGACACTCACCTTAGAATCTTCTCTACCTGAAGCTAAAATCCGTGAGGCAATCACTAAATTGGGGCATACAGTGGGACATACATTAGGAGATCAGCATGAGTAAGTCTGCTTTAGTTTCCGAGTTAATCAGTGAGATTATCACCGCAAAACTTGAATCCGTATTGGTAGAAATCCAAGACCAAAGCGATCGCCACAAAAATCATTCAGGTAGGAAACAAGCACCTATAGATAGTGGACATTATGATCTTTTAGTAGTTTCGCCCAAGTTTGAGAATCTATCCTTAATTCAATGCCATCGTTTAATCTATGGCGCTTTAGCTGAGCAAATGGAAACAAAAATCCATGCCCTCTCAATCCGTGCCTATAGCCCCAAGCAGTGGGAAGAGTTGAATCATAGCCGCTAAAGATACATTTTATGATTTAATAAAATTTGCGCTTCTGAAAGATGGTTGGAATATCACCCATGATCCATTAACCCTTTGGTGAAACTACTTGCCAAGTTGAGCAATTACCTCCGACACCACTTCGGACATCACTTCTTTTACTACTTTCTTCTCTTCTAACACCGCTTCAGACTGTTGCATATCGGGAGTTGCCCCCTGCTTCAGAGTTTCTTGCAAGATGTCCAAAACTATCAGGGGATCAGTGGCTTGCTGCATCATTTCCGCCTCAAGATCATAGCGATCGCGCACATTTGGTAAATCAACCCTCAACTCTTCCACTAGGGCAATTAACTTGGCAATTTTTTGCTCAGTCAGTAAATTAAGCTGGAGAATTAAGTGCGATCGCTCATCATTAAATTTTTCCTGACGAGTTTGGTGAATTAATACGCCAGTAGAAATTAACAGCGAAGCCACATCGATTCCCTGATCGCGTAAATTAAATCTAGGGAAATTAGCACTGAATATACCGATATTTGCTAAATGGCTGCAAGCAGCCCAAGCCAAGAAAAATACAATCTCAGTATAAAGAAACCAGGGTTGACCGAATGACATCGATATCCTTTCTAGAATGTGATCATGAATCGGAATGTGTCGATCCTGCTGGGTCTGAAGACTGATAATTGTATTTATGTTCTTTAAAACCTGTTCTGGCAAAACTTGCCCTGGCAATTGATCCATAATTTACTTACTTTTGAGCTACCCAAACTGAAACTGAACCAGCTTTACTTCCAAAGTCTGCCCAGCCCTCCCCGTTGGTAGTAATCGGCTCACTAATATGTTCAGTGATATCGATATAAGTAGAATTTGGGTGCCCAATTTCCATATATTTACTCCCTTCATCACCATTACTCAAAACTACTACCATTCCCCCAGGATGTTCTTCATCACCCAATCTTGTCCAACCAATTGTATTGGCATGGTCAAAATAGTCATACTGTTCGCCATAGGCATAGTTTTGGCGGGCAAACAGAAACTTATCAATTAGCATTTTATGGCTTACCATCCAAATCTCATACTCATTTCCATCCTTACCATTATCTTTATAGTGAGCGCCATAGTAGTCTGCATAAAAAACACAGGGATAACCTTCCCTTCGCAAGAGAATTAAGGCATAGGCTAAGGGTTTAAACCAATCTTCTACCACAGATTCTAAAGATTGAAGACCTTGAGAATCGTGATTTTCAACCAGTGTAACCGCTAAAGCTGGCTGATGTAGCACCAGAGTATTATTAAAAATCTGACGCATATCATAGCCATTCCCTAACTTACTAGCTATATGAAAATTCAAATGTAATGGTGCATCAAATAGGCTGACAGTTCCACCTGTACTTTCGATGAAATTATGCAAAGCATCCACTTCGTATGACCAATATTCTCCCACTGCGAATAGATTGCGCCTAGTATAGCCGCGCATATATTCGATCCAACCGAAAAAGAATTTTGCAGAAACGTGTTTAACCGCATCAAAGCGAAAACCATCAACGTCAGTAGTATCTAGATACCATTCACCCCAATATTTAAGTTCCCCGACTACTTCAGAGTTATCCATATCTAGATCGCAGCCCATTAGATAATCAAAGTTACCTTTCTCTGTATCTACAGTACGGTCAAATTCCTTACCTTTAAGTAAATAGACGGCATTTTCGCTACCGTTATATTCGTTATAGTCGATCGCATCAAAATGCCACCAATGCCATTCCATGGTTGAGTATTTGCCACCACGACCTGGGAAAGTGAAGTGTGTCCAGGCTTTAATTTTCTGGTATTCGCCTACAGGGGTATTCCTATTCTCAGGATCGAAGGGAGTGGCTTCTACTTCTTC
Source organism: Pseudanabaenales cyanobacterium (assembly GCA_038246525.1). Lineage (GTDB taxonomy): Bacteria > Cyanobacteriota > Cyanobacteriia > Pseudanabaenales > Pseudanabaenaceae > JANRLH01. The sequence continues at coordinate 121 of JBBRVV010000339.1, read as the reverse complement.
AGCTTCATCCGCACCTAGTTTATGATTAAAAACTACATCTGCGTAAACATCTAGACCAGCCTCCTTCGCTGCCTTAACTGCTTGAAGATACTCATCCTTTGTGCCGTATTTAGTTCTGACT
>JBBRVV010000338.1:0-3088 GCA_038246525.1 Pseudanabaenales cyanobacterium | reverse complement strand
TCCTTGAGCATCAAGGTAGTCAAACCTTTTCTCAAACCAAGCAAATCTCTGCTGCAAACCGCCCAAATAGCGATCGCCTGGGCTATATAAATCCAAATGACGCAAAAACCAACGATGGGGATGATGCGCACGAAAGGATTTCTGACCTAGATTATCCGTACCAACTAGATCAAAATTGCGCCAATGTCCCAAAAACTGACGCATTAGCGCATCTTGCCAGTCTAATTTAGGTTCTTTGCAATAGCCAAATTCACTTCCATTTTCAGTTTGAATCGAAAAGCGATTGCGGGACTCAAAGCTAAATAATTCTGCAATTTCTACTTTCTGTCGTACATTCACCACATCTGCATCAATCAGATTCTGTAAAAAACTATTTCTATTCATGGCTAATTCTTCTCTATGCTAATTCTCTTCGATTGGCACAGGATCATAGCCACCAGGATGCCAGGGATGACATCGACAAATTCGAGCTACGGTCATTTTTGTACCTTTGATGCTGCCATATCTAGCGATCGCTTCCATGCCATATTCTGAACAGGTAGGTTGAAAACGGCAACTTTTGCCGATTAGGAGCGTGACTAATGGCGAAAGGATCAAGCGATAAACTTGAATTAGCCAAATTAAAAGTTGTTTCATCTTGGTTTTAGCTTCTCTTCTTTTGCCACAAACTAGAAATATCAAAATTGAATAACAATATGCTGGCTAACCAGCCTCCACTCATCGCGATCGCTGCGATCACAAACATCAATACAAAGCGAAAGTTACGATTTGAAGTCAGTGCCAACATCTCTAGTCGGGCAATGTAAAGTAAAGCCGCCCAGATGATCGATATCCCCAAAGACAGTATCAACAGATTTGACTTGGGTAAAAACACAATCAAAACTGCGGCTACACCCCAAGCCAAGGCAAGAAAATAGTTAATCGCAAATAGTAAAGCGCCTGAACCAATCCAGTAGGGCAAATTCGGTGCATTATTAATTGCCAGCAACCAGCCAAAAGCACCATAACTAGCTAATAAAGTGAGAACCGCCACAAAGGGAAATCTAACCATGTGCCTACCTAGGGGATCTAGAAAAACGGAAGATATTTAAGTTAAGAGAAATACAGCGGTTTCATGTAATTGAGAATCGTACCTGCAGCCTGGAGGTATTCCTGATCGCCGCCCAATTGACTGGCAGTGTGCCCCAAACTTTCATCTAATTTTTCTACTGTGGCACAGAATTGATAGAGACCCTGCAGAAGTTCTCCTAAGTCATAGGTATAGAGATCTCGCCAAACGCGATCGCGTGGATCAAACTGATAATGCAGGATAGAGAAAACCAGAATCTTTGCCCTCAAAGGTGAAACACTATTGCAAATTTCCAGTTTCAAATCAAACAAATTCGGAATCGTCTCAAACTTTCTTCCAACCAAGCGATCGGCTTTTCGTTCAATTGCGGTGGTGTCATCAGTAGCATAATTAATCAGATTCACTTCGGTGGTAAGCCCGTTTTCTTCTGGCGCTAGATTCTGATTACTCTCTTTAGACTGAGGTACAAGCTCTGGAAATATCTGCTTAGGAGACTTGGAGTAAAGCATCCCGACTGAGTCCACAATCAACTCCGCCACTACCAAATATACATCGGGCTTACTCAGCTTTTTTACGCTGCTATTCAACATATGCTTAAGCGTATCCACATCAGGAATCGCCGCCAACAATTCTTCAATCAGTGTACTCAGTTCCATCGACTGCAAATCGCCAGGATCTTCCACCCAAAATCCATGACAGGCAAAAACAATCAAGCGCTTGATTCGCAACAAGTTTTCATCTTGCTCGAGTGTCTCTAATACATCTTCTAAAAGATTGAGGTTCTGCATGGTTTTCGACAAAAATTTTCTGGAAAGCACAGGGAAAGCTATGAGAATACTTAGTTGTAAATGTTACCATCGGGCATAGTTGCACCACTAAAAATGGTTCCAACCGTATAGGCACCACTTAACTCAGCCCGCTCTAGTACAGCATAAGCTAAATTTGTATTGGTCAAGGTAGCTCTTGCCAGGGAAGCATCAACTAAGTTCACTTCACTCAAGTCGCTATCGGTTAAATTTGCCTTATTCAAGTCTGCACCAAGCATATTTGCCCTCGTCAAGTCAGAGCCGATCGCTTCAGCATTTACTAAAATCGCCCTAACTAGGGTGGCATCCCGTAGATTCACGCCATTAATTTTAGCCCTAGTCAAGTTAGCACGCGCAAGGGTGGCTCCCTTCATGTATGCCCCAGTTAAATTCGCCTCGGTCATGTCAGCTTCAGAAAATGTTGTGCCTGCCATTTCCGTATTACTCAGGTTAGCCCCCTGCAAGTTTACCTTTACTAAAGAAGCTTCAGTCAGGTTAGCACCACTCAAATTAGCCCCACTTAAATCCGCATCGGTGAGAATGGCTCCCCTTAGATCGGCATTGCGCAGATCAACTCCCTGCAGATTCACAGGCGCATAACCCCGCTCAGCGCGTAAAATTGCACTGCGTAAAATCACACCTCGTAGGTTTGCGCCCTGAAGATTAGCACTACGCAGATCGGCTTCTCGCAGATTCGCATCGATTAAATTCGCAAAGGTAAGATTGGCACACATCAAGTTGGCGCGTTGCAGCGTTGCCCCATGTAGATCCGCCTCGTTCAGATTGGCAGACATTAAAATTGCCTGATTTAGGTTGGCTCCCGCCATTTTGGCTAAAACCAGTTGCGCCTTGGTGAGATTTGCCTTGATCAAAAAAGCAAATAATAAATTTGTGCGCCTAAAATCTGACTTTTGTAGATCTACGCCAATTAAATCCGCTCCCTCTAAGTCCGCACCTGCCAGGTTAACTGCACCAAAGTCTTTTTTTCCAGCTGCGTATTCACTTAAAAGCTGATCTACGTTCATTGCGCCCATTACAATCTGACCTCTGCAACCTGCAAATCATATCATTTAAGTCTGCCCAGCTATTGATCGGATGCCAGGACAATTTTTGGCTGTACTTGGATTTCAAATTTGTTGGTTTTTATACCACTGGGCTTTCAGGTTGCACTTGGGATATTTTAAGTTCTTTCCCTAGCCGCCGCTCACAGGCG
>JBBRVV010000337.1:0-3098 GCA_038246525.1 Pseudanabaenales cyanobacterium | reverse complement strand
CCCAAGGTGTCGTCCACCTTCTTGATCGGGTCGGGCAAGGCGCGCTCAAAGGTCGGGATGCTGCCTTTCTTCTTTTTCTTCGGCGCGTCGGAGGCGGGTGGTGCATTCGGGGTGATGGTCAGGAACGACGGGCAAAAGCCTTTGACGCAAGAAAAATCTTTGTTGCAGGACGATTGGTGGATGCGGCGTCCTTGAAAAAAGAGTTATTATCTTGTCTCATTTTAGCGTTTTTGGCTTCTAATTCTATTTTTTCTATAAATTCAACTTTCAATGAACTTAATATAGGCGAGTAAGATATTGAGTTTGTATCTTGCTTAAGCTTTAAAATTCTATCTCTAAGTGTTTTATTGTTCATTTGATTTGATTAAGTTTTCTTTTATAAGTATACGATTTGTTAACCAAAAAATCTATATGTCTAAATATAATCCCATTTTACTTTTCTAGGTGATCACAGCCCTTTTGATTTGCAAAGAATTATGACAAAATCACAGCAATCTCCTCATTGCGATGCTTTTTGTAAATGCTGAGTATGGAATAAGTAACTCATGATTAGATATTTTAAGACTGATAGCAATCAATCTAACTGATAAGCAGTAACAATCCTGATTATAAACCGTCATCACACTACTATGTTGCTTATGAGAAAAGAGATACTTCAAACAATTATGTTTTCCCGAAGGCATAGTTGCATTCAACGTATAGCCAGCAATCGTAAGAAAATTGAAAAACTCTTGTTTAGGTAAGACTTAACCGTGAAAGGTGGTAAACCAATAATAGCAGGATGTTCATTTAGCGGCACGAGTCTGAAATCTTTCCGCTAGCTTATCTGTATTCTGTTTAATCCGCTTAAACTGCTCAAAAGGAGTATGCCAAGAGAACCCATTAGGAAGTACAAACCCAAAACCGATAAACGTAGGAACTACAAAAGGATAGTAAAAAGGCTCGTCATCCACCTCAGTACCACCAAACTGAATCACAAAATTACCACACCAAAAATACAACCCAGTCATCTGAATATCTAGGCTGTAAGTAAGCGATCGCAGTTCATCCGATACATTCATAACCAATATCCTGAGTTCATTAACCTGATAATACCATTTTGATTTTGATGGTGGCTCTAAAGTCGCCATAAACCTAACACTTCTGCGAAGATATGCCTTAGCCTTAGTAAAATTGTATAACCATAAAAAATTGCCAGAAACAACAAGTATGCTCAAACGACTGTGGCAAATCCTGTTTCCCTCAAAACAACCAACAGTAAGCGATCATAGCGATCTACTTAGTCTCGAAAGCGAAGTCCAAAGCTTGCGGCTGACAATCAATGAACGTGAACAGACGATCGCCCAACTACGAAGTGAGCTAGAACGTCAACGCCAAAATGAAAATAATAATCAGGCGATCGCCTTTCAAACCCAGCAAGAACAATTCTTTAGTGAACTTGCAGCCCCGATCTCACAACTGCTCACCCAAATATATTTGCTAGAAGTTGAGAACAAACCTGTACAGGCTAAAGATGCGATCGCCATTGTCAAACGAATGTTGCGGGTATATACAGAACAAGGGCTAACACAGGTAGGCAACATTGGTGAAGTTGTGAACTTTGACCCGAACTTGTATCAACCTTTGAGCAGTGCTGTAGAGATTAATAACGGACAGGCAGTAAAGATTAGAGTAGCGGGACTGACCTATCAGGGCAAAGTAGTTCGGGCAGCAGGAGTAGAACTATGTCAGGACGTTTAGCAATCGACTTCGGCACATCAAATACCGTGATAGCGGTCTGGAGTGAAGATCAACAAGCAGGAATTACCCATCACATTCCTGATTATGGACAGCTTTATACACAGGGCAATGAAAAAGTTTCCCTAATTCCCTCGTTGATTCATTATGCCGCCGATCAGAGGCGTTGGGTAGGCAATCAAGTGCGGCATCGTAATCTCGAAAAAAGCGATCGCACCTTTCGTTGGATTAAACGCTATATCGCTAATCGTAGCCCCGTCAAACGTCGCATTGATCAGCGTCAGATTGCCTTTGATCAAGCAGGGAGTGATTTTCTATCCACATTGCTACTATTTGCAATGACAGAACTAAATCTTAGTGATGAAGAGATTGCTTTCACGGTTCCTGTGGAATCCTTTGAACATTACGAAAGTTGGCTCAGTGAAGTTGCCCAGAATGCAGGGATTAGAAGATTTCGGTTAATTGACGAACCTTCCGCCGCCGCATTGGGCTATGGCGCTCACATTCAACCTAATGACGTTTATCTAATTTTTGATTTTGGTGGTGGGACGCTTGATGTAGCGGTGGTATTAATTGAACCGAATGAAGCCCAGTCAGGTCGCCGTTGTCGCGTTCTAGGTAAAGCAGGAGCCGATCTCGGTGGTACAAATCTCGATCAATTGCTGTTTCTAGAAGTTCTGAAGCAGTCAGGCCGTCAAGATACCGATGAAACGATTCGCCGACTTAGTGGTGCTTTGTTAGTGGAATGCGAACAGGCAAAAATCCGACTGTCTAGCCGCGATCGCGCTGAGATTACGGTTCTTGATCCTGATACGGGGGCGGTGATTAGTGCCGAAATTAGTCGTAGCCGTTTTGAAGAATTAATGGATGAGCAGGATGTATTTACACAGCTTAACCAAACAATTCAGCGATCGCTAAATCAAGCGAGGGAACGGGGCTATCAGGAGGAAAATATCAAGTCAGTATTGCTGGTGGGTGGTAGCAGTCAGATCCCTTCAATTCAACGCACGATTCGGCAAGTATTTGGAAAGGATCGGGTATTAATGGATCGTCCTCTTGATGCTGTGGCAAGGGGTGCTGCCGCTTTTGTGTCAGGCATTGATTTTTATGACCATATCCAACATGACTATGCGATCCGTTATCTCAATCGTCAACAACAAAAGTATGACTATCGAGTTCTAGTTCCGTGTGGTACTCCTTATCCCACTGAAGGTGCGATCGCCAATCTAACGATCAAGGCAAGCCATGACGGACAAGAACGCCTTGGGATGGCTCTGTTTGAAGTTGCCGAAGCCTATAGACGCGGCAGTAATGCAGTAGAACTGGTCTTCGATCCTTCTGGTGGGGCGCGAATTGTCGAT
>JBBRVV010000336.1:0-3099 GCA_038246525.1 Pseudanabaenales cyanobacterium | reverse complement strand
TAGAATTTTTGCCTCAGTGCGAGTGGGGTAATATTCAGGCACATTACATATTTGCTCAAATAGCTCGGAGCCGCGATCGTCATAGAAATACTTGGCAGGCAAGGTTTTTGGCGTAGAGCTTAAGCCATGTATTACATCTAGCCCAGGTACTTCTTGCTCAGAATTACCTAAATTTTCTAGGGTTAAGCGAGAATTATAGTCACACATTAGTTAGCTAAGGAATTCCCTGGGATCAGTAACTCTTCCTGTGAGCGCAGAAGCCGCCGCCGTATAGGGCGAAGCCAAATAAATTTGTGCCATTTTGTTGCCCATGCGTCCAGGAAAATTGCGATTGGTGGTAGACACACATACTTCTGGTTCATTCAGGCGACCGAAGGTGTCCTTTGGTCCTCCTAGGCAAGCCGCACAGGAAGGAGCAGCTGGTTCGATACAGCCAGCATTGACAAAAATATCCGCTAGAGTGATCCCATCAATGGTTTCAGCATAGAGATCGTTATAGACTTTTTGGGTGGCTGGCACTAGGTAAGTAGGTACTTTTACTTGTTGACCCTTAATAATTTTCGCTGCATTAACAAAATCGGTAATCTTTCCGCCCGTGCAGGAACCAATATACACCCGATCAACTTTTACATCTCGGCATTCCCTGACTGTTGCCCGATTGTCAGGGGAGTGGGGCTTGGCTACTACTGGTTCAAGCTTGGACACATCGTAGTGCTTGGTATAAAAATACTCGGCGATCGCGTCGGCATAAACTGGCTCGAAGGGCTGATTAGTTCGAGCTCGGACATACTCAAAGGTGATCTGGTCGGGAGCGATCACGCCATTCTTTGCGCCAGCTTCGATTGCCATGTTGCAGAGAGTCATACGCTCTTCCATAGTCATGGCTGATACCGCTTCGCCTTCAATTTGGAGGGAGCGGTAATTTGCCCCACTTACGCCAATATCGCCAATTACTTGTAGAATCAAATCCTTTGCCAGCAAGTAGGGCGGTAGTTCACCGTCAAAGATGAAACGCATGGAGGCGGGAACCTTGAGCAATAATTTGCCCGTGCCCATCACAAATGCGGCATCAGTGTTACCAATTCCCGTCGCAAACTGCCCAAACGCGCCAGCATTACAGGTGTGAGAATCGGTGCCGAATAGAACTTCGCCTGGGCGGGTATGACCTTCTTGAGCTAAAGCTATATGACAAACTCCTTTGTAATCAGGATTGGCTTTGAAATTAGTCAAGTCGGTAATGTCGTAAAAATATTTAATCTCTTGCTCTTTGGCAAAGTCACGCAAAATATCAATGTTGCGATTAGCCCGTGCATCACTTGTAAAAATGTAATGATCAGGAATTAGAACGATTTTCTCTTTATCCCAAACCTTGGCATTTTCGCCAAATTCCTTCTTAAATACGCCGATGGTTCCTGGTCCACACACATCATGGGTCATCAGTAGGTCAGCATTCACCCAAATATTTTCGCCGGGTACAATGCGATCGCGTTTCGCTGCCCTAGCCAAGATTTTTTCGGTGAGTGTCATGCCCATAGCGTTATTATTTCATCCGACTTGTGTGAAGATTTTGCCTATTCTATCTCAATCTGCTTTTTTCGGTTTTTAGCGAAGCTAGAGTTAAGGCTTGTTTTCTAAGGCGGTTAAACGGCGATCACTTGATTCTGCAATTTGCCCCACCGTCCGAATTAGCTCTATTAACTGCTCTTGAGATTTTGCATAGATCTGTGCTGCCAATTCTCTACTCTGAGTCTGTTGATTAGCAACTGCTTCGATTGCCCGAGCGTTACTTTTAGCTATTGCCGTGGTCTCGGCTAAACTTGCCGCGGTCTCAGCTAAACTTGCTTCAATCCGTTCAAATCGTGCTTCTGCTTCTGGTGTCATAATTGTCAAAATTTTAAGGATAGATTGTAAATATTCTGAACCAACTGTTTCTCACTACCTTTGCTAGGGCAAGAGTCTAACATCTGGGTAGTCGCTCCCCTAGTTTGTTCAATTCGATCGCATGACCACCAGTTACTAAATAGACTTGATCGGCTACACTTCCGAACTGTCGGATCAAATTCCCTAAGCGATCGCGAAAAATTCTGCCTGAAGTAAATGCTGGAATTACGCCCCAACCCACTTCTTCTGCTACAAAAGTTAAGTCTGCTGAGCAGCTAATTGCAGTTTCAACTAATCTTTTTACATTTTTTTCCCAAGTGGGTTGATCTTGATCCAAACAATTTGCCACCCAAGTACCTAAAGCATCTACTAAAAGGTAGTTATCAGCTGAAGCTAGGCGAATTTGCTCTGCTAAATTTATGGGTATTTCTAAGGTTTGCCAATTTTGTGGGCGGCGATCGCGGTGCTTTTGTAGTCTGGCTTCCCATTCCAAGTCATTAGGATCGCTCATGGCGGTGGCTATATAAATTACTGGCTTAAGCGATCGCTCCGCCAATATCTCTGCCCACTCACTTTTGCCTGAGCGAGATCCCCCCGTAACCAGAGTCAACATCATATTTGTCCCTTCAGTCTTATCTTGATCCCATCGTTTATACTTTGTAATGAGTTTGATTTATTTCTAATTTAATGCCTAGAGGTTTTTTTTCATGAGTGGATTGGCGCAATGGTCAGCTTTAGCTCTGCATCTCGGATCAATGATTTTTGGACTAGCGGGGCTAATGTTAGTCTTGCCCAATCCCGATTTTGTCGGTAATTTGTCTAGCCTAGGCTCACAGATATTTGGTTGGGGTATGTCGGCGGGTGGCGCAACGTATATGATCCTGGCGGCGATCGCTACCGTAATTTATGGAGTTCGCACTCTCGGCTGGTCGCAGTTACTAACTTTTATGATTCCTGCGGTCTTCCTTTCTCTGGGCAGTGAATTGCTCGGCACTAGCACGGGATTCCCTTTTGGTGAATATGGCTACTTGACTGGATTAGGCTCCAAAGTAGCGGAGTTAGTTCCGTTTACCATCCCTTTATCTTGGTTCTATATGGGTTTTGCCTGCTGGTTGTTGGCAATTTCAGCCATGCGTCCTGGAAAGAGTTGGTTTGTGCGTTTGGAAGCGATCGCTACGGCGGCAATGATGCTAACTGCTTGGGACTTTGTGCTTGACC
>JBBRVV010000335.1:0-3100 GCA_038246525.1 Pseudanabaenales cyanobacterium | reverse complement strand
CGAATAGTCTGAGCAAAATCCTTTTGTTGTTCATTTAAGCTTGTATCCAGCAACAAGCCAGTCATACCAATTACAGCATTCATGGGAGTACGAATCTCATGGCTCATCGTTGCTAAAAAAGAGCTTTTAGCGATCGCTGCCTGTTCAGCTTCGGATCGGGCTATCTCTAGAGCCACATTTTGTTCTTGCAAAAGCTTAAGTTGCTCTTTTTCTTGGGCAAGTAACCGTGACTGGGCGATCGCAATTCCGATTTGATCGGCGAGTTGGCTCAACAGACTAATTTCAAAGGATTCCCAATGCCTTGGAGCAGAGCATTGATGCGCGATCAACAATCCCCACAATTTCTCGTTTTCGATAATCGGAACAACCAGATTTGCCTTTACTTGGAATCTTGCTAAAAGATCTTTGTGGCATTGACTGAGATTGGATTCAGCGACATTATCGATCGCCAGCTTGCGTCCTTTTTGATATGCTTGCCATTGCCCCGACAAAAAACAAGTATCTTGAATATCTGTACCAAGAGAAGATATCCATTTAGAAGTAACAGATTCTACTTCTACCGTACCATTCCAATCAGGATAAAATCGATATATAAGAACGCGATCTGCCTTCAGAAACTTGCGAATTTCGCTAACAGCCGTATTAAGGATTTCATCGAGATCTAGGGACTGGCGAATACGGAGAGCAATATCTGAAAGAAGCAGCGATCGCCAGTTTTGTTTATGAAGCTCTCTTTCAAATTTGCGCTTTTCCATAAATTGACCGATCTGTCTACCAATGGCAGCCACAACATTCGTCATTTCTAAACTAAGCTGCTGGTGATTACGACTAAACATGATAATTACGGCTAAAATCGACTTATTCTCCCCGCTCACAGGAAAACTATAGGCATATTTTAAACCTACTTTTTTTACAGCTTCTGCTTTGTGGAAATTGGGGTATTGGTCAATCTCAACCCACTTGGCTATTCCCTCTGCCCAAACCGAGCCAATCAAACCCGCACCATATTCGATCGACATGAGTTGATGGGTTTGAATTAGCTCTGTTGCTTCAATCGTGGGCATTGCATAACTCGCCATGAGTTGCAAAGTATGAGGATATGAACTGGTAAGCCATAGTTCGCCAACATCCCAAGATAATTGTTCACATAGAGTTTCTAAGATCCTTACTGCCGCCTGATTAAAACTTGATGCTTCTGCGAGAATTCGTGAAATTTGATTCTGGGTAGTTACCAATTCTTCGGTATATCTACGGCGAAGGCGATCTCGTTCGGCTTCCTTTTGAGCGGTAATATCCTTGGCAACGCACAGAAATCCCGTAATCTCACTTTGTTCATTGCGAATGGCTGTAATTGTCAACAAAACGGGAAGGCGATCGCCATTTTTACGAATGTAGGTGCATTCTTTCTCAAATACTTGCCCCAATTTTACCTTAGCAATAAACACCTCAAAGCTTGGTTCGATGGTTTGGTTTAGTTCTAGGGATAACTGCTGCGATCGCTCGGTTATTTCATTGATATCGTGAAAGAGGATAGGACTTTTACCAATTATTTCCACTGCCTTATATCCCAATATCGATTCTGCACCTAAGCTAAAGGATTGAATAATCCCTTGCAAGTCAGTGGAAATAATCGCAGAATTAACACTATCTAAAATAGCCTTTTGGAGTATCGATATTTTTGATAGTTGCTCTTCAGATGCCTTACGAATATCATTATTGCGCCGTAACTCCAACTGACTGATTACTATGCGACTGAGTGATTCTAGTTGTTGAATTTGTAAAGATGTTAATTCTCTTGCCTGGAGATCGATGACACATAGACTTCCTAATGTAAAATTATCTGAAGTCTTTAAGGGTACACCAATATAAGAGCGAATATTAGGGTCGTTAACTACCAGTGGGTTATCTGCAAAACGAGGATCTTGGGTCACATCAGGAACATTTAAAATCGCATTATCGGCGACAATATGAGCACAAAAAGAAATATCTCTTGACGTTTCCGTTGCATCGATCCCAACACGCGACTTAAACCATTGACGATCTCGATCGATTAGAGATATCAATGCGATCGGCATACCACAGATACTTACGGCTAGTTGGGTTAAGTCATCATATTCTCGCTCTGGCAAAGTATCGAGAATGTTATAGCGCTCAAGAGCAAGTTGTCGATCGTGTTCATTTGATGGTATTTGAGGCTTCTTCATAAGATTTATTTCAATTAAAATGGTTCGGATATTTTGATTTAAAAGGAAAAAAGCTATTGATTGGATAAGGTGCAAGTAATAAATCAAAGCACCAAATGAATTGCATTATAGATATCTTACCTAAATTACTGAGCAAAGCCCAAGAGGAATCTCTTGTAACCCTGATAAGAATATACGTTATCAGTCTAGCAAACTCCACATGTTAAACAGAAAGTAAAAAGTCGCGGATTGACAGCTATTTAGAACATCCGCAAGCCACATATCCTTACTTGCCGATTTCGGCACATTACGTTGTTACTGATGGCTTTTTCGGTCTGCTCATCCTGAATTATCTTTTCTGTTGCTTCCTACAGACGCTTGGCTCTCAATCGACATTTGCTGAAATAACTTATTTCCCTGTTAGACTTGGAGCATACACTGATTAAATCTCATCCAAACTTCTAAAAGCTCTGTTCTTATGGGATTATCGCCGCCTAAAGCGAAATAATTCTTCAAAACTAGCAAACTGGTTAGAAAACTGAAAGACTTATAAATGGTAGATTTTTTGATGTATGTAACATCTCTTGAATTAAACTAGCTTAATAAGCAATAATGGTGTAAGAATTGCTTGTAAATTCTTAGGTAGGTGTGATGTGAAGATTCGGTTATGGCTGATTTTTGCAATTGTCGCTGTTTTGAGACTGGTGCTGTATTCCACCGAATCCGCCCAAGCTCAAATTAATCCTGATGGTAGTACGGCTACTCAGGTGAATGGAAATGCGATCTCACCGACTGGATCTGGCACGGTCAGAGGTGGAAATCTGTTTCATAGTTTCGATCGATTCAACGTTTCCCCCCTAGGCGTGATATTTGGCACTGGTAACTCGTCGGTAAACGGAGCCAGTATTCAGAATATT
>JBBRVV010000334.1:0-3133 GCA_038246525.1 Pseudanabaenales cyanobacterium | reverse complement strand
TGAGCCGCCAAGTTACCGCCACATTCCCATAACACTTGATTAGCTCCCCTTTTAGCTAACTCTGTCATTACTAAGCTGGGGCTGACCTGATCTAGTTCTAGCACTTCTACGCCGCGATCGCGCAGATAAGCTTGCATGGTTAGATTTTGCAATGTTTGTGTAAAAACTAGAGTCTTGGCACTGTTGTCCCAGAGATGAGCTGTTTGAGGTAAGTCTAAGCTACGAGATAAAACTACCCGCAGGGGCTGAAAAGAGCTTACGCCGTGAGTAGTCAGATGGGGATTGTCTAGTCTGACCGTATTGCCGCCTGTAATTACTGCTTCACAATTAGCGCGTAGATAATGAACTGCCTGGCGGGACTGCTCACCTGTAATCCATTGGCTATGACCAGTACTAGTTGATATTTTGCCGTCTAAAGTGATCGCATACTTGAAAATGCCGAAGGGTAGCCCAGTGCGTTGACGATAACTAAAACCTTCATTCAAGATTTGAGATTCTGCTTCAAGTACACCCACTTTTACTTCAATACCTGCCTGACGTAAGCGATCGCAACCTCCACCCGAAACCCGACAATCAGGATCGATCATGCCTACTACTACCCTGCCAATTCCTGCTTGAATAATTGCCTCAGTGCAAGGCGGGGTTCTGCCAAAGTGATTACAGGGTTCTAAATTAACGTATAGAGTTGCACCTGGGATCAGGTCAGGGTGATGCTTCTCTGCCTCGCTAAGCGCAAATATTTCAGCGTGGGGTTGCCCTGCCTGGGGATGAAATCCTTCACCCAAGAGAATGCCTTCTTTCACAATCACACTGCCAACTTGAGGATTTGGTGCGGTTTTACCCTGCTTCGCTAATTCTAGGCAGCGCTGCATCCATTGGCGATCGCTCTTCAATTCCATTTGCTAATTCATTGTATTAAAAAGGGAAATCCAATATTCTTCTGATTCTCTCCATTCTGGCTCTTATATCTTTTATCCAGTTTGCTAGAGAATAGAACGCTGTCCTTCAGGACTCACGCCGATAATTGTCAATTGGCAATCTAAAACCTTAAAACCATATTTATCTGCAACCTTTTGGCTGATATTCAGAATTTGATCATTTTTGAATTCTACAATTCGATTAGTTTTCACACAGACTAAATGGTGATGATGGTGAGGGCGAGGGGAATTGATTTCGTAGTGTTTATGATCCTCGGTCAATTCCAACTCCCGCAAAATTCCCATGCGTGCCATTAGTCGCACCGTGCGATAGATCGTGGAAAGGCTAATATTTTCTCCCTGATCTTGCAATCTCAAATGCAGATCTTCAGCACTAAGATGCTCACCCTCTGGCAAATTCTGAAAAGTATGCAAGATCACCTCACGCTGGGGTGTCATGCGCCAACCCTTAGAATTTAGTTCGGCTTTCAGCGCCTCGGCAGAGTAGGCTGACTCAATTATGCTGGTGGTACTTTCAGAATTCGTCATTGTATTTGCAATAATGACAGCTTATTGATAATAGCTCAGATGTGGCTTGATCTTTCTCGCCCAATAGTCCAAATAACTCAAAGATTGTTAAGAAAAATTACCCGAAGCGATCGCTCCCAAGATTGCCGAACCAAACGCCAACCGATACCACACAAAAATCCAGGTGCTTTGAGTGCGCAAAAATTTCAATAGCCAAGCGATCGACAGGTAGGAAAAAATAAAAGCCGAAATGATCCCCACCAGCAAGGGACCAAACGTATCTAGTTCCGTAAATACTTTATAAGATTCATAGACAGTAATAATAGTTAGGGTAGGAATGCCCAATAAAAATGAGAACTTGGCTGCCGCATCCCGCTCTAAACCTAAAAATAAGCCTGTACTCAAAGTTGCCCCAGAGCGTGACACTCCAGGTATAAGCGCCAACATTTGCCCCAACCCTACCAAAATTCCATCTCGCACTTCCAGCTTTGCCATAGTTCTAGTCTTACTGCCCCATCGTTCGGCTGCACCCAATACTAATGCCAATAAAATTGAAGCGATCGCAATCACTAAAGCACTTTCAATATCAGTTTTAAGTATGACTTTAAGTATAAAACCACCCACCAGCGCAGGAATCGTGCCAATCGCAATCCCCAACAAAATTTTCCATTCTTCTCGCTGCCAGTCCCTCTGCTGAAGGGCTCCTAGCCCCTTACCTACAATCTGGTGAATATCTTGCCAAAAATAAATAAAAACTGCAAAGACACTACCTAATTGGATCGCATTTACAAAAGTCTTTTCGCCCACAGCTTGCCAGCCGAATACCTTAGTAAAAATTAGTAAATGTGCGGTGCTGCTAATCGGTAAAAATTCAGTAACTCCCTGCACTAAACCTAAAATAAATGCTTCGAAGTATTCCATGCACAAAAATTAAATATCGAATTACAGATTAGATCTTTAGAATCCTAGCGCCTATGTCTGTCATAATGTATAAAAGATTTTTCATCCAATTCATTTAATATTTTTGAGTAAAACTATGGACATCGATTTTCGCCCCCTTCTTGTACTCGCTCCCATTGTTTTGGTAGTGGGCTGGGCAGCCTTCAATATTATTCGGGCAGCAATCAAAGGTGAAGCCAAACTATTTGGCGAAAAAGGTAATAATCCTTTTGGCTAATTGTTTCATCGCCAATTTTGATTAAATCCAAATTTTACGCACTAATCTATGACCACAAATCTCTCGCAACCCAATCTCAAACAGTTAGTCGGAGTGACTGCTGCCCAAGAAGTTCAGTCAGGCATGATTGTAGGTCTAGGCACTGGCTCTACCACTGCATATATGATCGAAGAATTGGGCGCACGCCTTGCTGCTGGAACTTTACGGGAGATTGTGGGAGTGCCCACCTCTTTTCAGGCATCAGTTCTAGCAAAAAAGTATGGCATCCCGCTTCGCACCTTAGATGATGTTTCTAAAATAGATATTGCCATTGATGGGGCGGATGAGGTTGATCCTGCCAAAAATCTGATTAAAGGAGGCGGTGCTGCTCATACTCGCGAGAAGGTAATTGACGCTTTAGCTGATCTGTTTATCGTGGTAGTCGATCAGTCAAAGCTGGTGCAAAAACTAGGATCTACTTTTGCCGTGCCTGTGGAAGTGATTCCGATGGCGATCGCCCCTGTGACTAGAG
>JBBRVV010000333.1:0-3167 GCA_038246525.1 Pseudanabaenales cyanobacterium | reverse complement strand
GTGCAAAAATACCCACATTGTGGCATTGTCAGACTTATAGGCTTTTCCATTAAGCAACAACAGGAAGTAAGTTTGGTTATTCTGAAAGGCTATGGTGCCGAGCTTCAAGATGGTGCAATCATTACTGCTGATAGTAAAAGGATAAGGATTCGCTCTGCCAATTAGACATCAAGAGAATCATATAGGGAAAAATTAACTAGAATACTTCTGCCTCTTCTAGCTTTTTGCCCGCTTGATCCTTAACAGAGAGAATTGGAGTTTCGATTCCCCAATTAATCCCTAGAGCATGATCGTTCCAGAGCAAGCTACGCTCAAATTGCGGTGCATAGTAATCAGTGGTTTTATAGAGAAACTCGGCATATTCAGACAATACCAAAAAACCGTGAGCAAAGCCTGGCGGAATCCAAAACATTCGCTTGGTTACGGCATCTAGTTTCACACTTACTGACTTGCCAAAGCTAGGGGAAGCATGGCGCAGATCTACTGCCACATCTAGCACCTCACCCGCTACCACTCTCACTAATTTCCCTTGAGCTTGTTGAATTTGATAATGTAAGCCACGCAATACATTTTTGCTAGAGCGAGAGTGATTGTCCTGCACAAACTCAAAATTGGTAGCCGTTAGCCGATTAAATTCTTTTTGATTAAAACTTTCATAGAAAAAACCCCGATCATCACCAAAGATCTTCGGTTCAAGAATACACAAGTCAGCGATCGCGGTGGAAATTAGTTTCATTACAAAAACTCAAAAATATCTGGCACTAATCATAAGGGAAATTTGAGCGCTTAACTATGGAAATATCTCTCCGATGCAGGATGGCGATCGCCTCAAGCTATAGCTGAGAATGGTAGGAAAATCTATTTACAGAAGAAACTAACTTATGACAATGACCGAAAAGCAAAAAGCCTTGTGCGAAGGACACCAGTTTGATTTCTCAAATCTATCAGCCCTGTTTCTCAACTGCACACTCAAACCTAGCGGAACTCTCTCAAACACTGAGGCACTAATTCGGGTTTCGCAAGCAATTATGCAGGCAAATGGAGTTAAAACGGAAGTACTCAGACCTGTAGATTTTGAGCTTGCTCCTGGAGTTTATCCCGATATGACTGAGCATGGGTTTGCGCGGGATGACTGGTCTCAATTATGTCAAAAGGTGATGGCAGCCAATATTCTGGTGCTATGTACTCCGATCTGGTTGGGCGAAGAAAGCTCAGTCTGTCGCCGAGTGATTGAGCGGCTCTATGGTGAATCTAGCAAGCTAAATGATAAGGGACAATATATCTACTACGGTCGGGTGGGTGGTTGCCTGATCACTGGGAACGAAGACGGATTGAAGCATTGCGGTATGACAATTCTCTACGCTCTGCAACATTTGGGCTACAGTATTCCCCCACAAGCTGATGCAGGTTGGATTGGCGAGGCTGGTCCTGGTCCCTCCTATGCAGATAAAGATTCTGGTGGTCCAGAAAATGATTTTACTCAAAGAAGTACAACCTTCATGACTTGGAATCTCATGCACATGGCACGCCTATTGAATGAGGCAAAAGGTATTCCCGCCCATGGGAATCAACGTAGTGAATGGGAAGCAGGTTGCCGTTCTGATCATCCGAATCCAGACTACCGTTAACAAGATGAGAATTCAGGTGAAAGAACTAGTAGAAAATCTATCTTATGCAGGATAGCGATCGCTTAAAATTAGTCCAGAATGTATCTATATAGGTAAATAACTAACCCAATAAATGCTCCCTTCACTGAGCAGGATCAAATTTAGGATCCTGGCTAAACGTGAATATTTAGGTTACGAAAAATTGATTTCGGATTACATAATCACCTTTTGGAAATTTTAATCATGAGCATTTCTCTAATCCCAGATTTTGCCCTACTAGTACAATCAAACTTACCAGAGAACGATACCTACGGCTACATGGATTGGTTTTTAACTGTACCTTTACTCTTGGTTGAAACCGTTGCGGTGTTGGCTATACCTGAGATAGAAGCCCGACCTTTGCCAATTAAAGTGGTGGTTGCTGCAGTTTTAATGATGGCTACAGGGCTTCAATTTCAAATTCAAAATTTTCCAATTCTAAAATCCTTACCTCAAGCGATGTTTACAATTTTTAATATTTTGGCTGATCGCTGAAATGTCACAAAGTCGCACTGAATATTTCCTCAATGGTTAGTTCTGAACTATCTCCATTTTGTATGTTCTCTAAAACAAAGTCTTACCCTCGTCAAAATGTTGTAGATAGATCTTTCTTATGCAGGATGGCGATCGCGTTAAATTAGTCTAGAATATATCTGCCTAGGGAAATAACCTACCCAACAAATGCTCCCTTCACTGAGCAGGATTAAATTTAGTAGAGCAGGATCAAATTTAGGGTCTTTGCTAAGCGTGAATATTTAGGTTACAAAAAATTGATCTCGGGTTACATAATCACCTTTTGGAAATTTTAATTATGAGCATTTCTCTAATCCCAGATTTTGCCCTGCTAGCACAATCAAATTTACCAGAGACAGTATCTAAGGTAGATTTTTTATCGTCTAGTCAGTACAATCTGGTCTACAACGCTTTCTCTTTTGCGATCGCTACTATGTTTGCAGCAGCTTTGTTCTTCTTTAGTGTGCGCGGACAAGTTGGGCAGAAATATCAGCTTGCTTTGATTGTATCTGCTCTGGTGGTAAGCATCGCGGGCTATCATTATTACCGTATTTTTGGTAGTTGGGAAGCCGCTTACAGTTTGCAAAACGGAAATTATACACTCACAGGTGTACCATTCAACGATGCTTATCGCTATGTGGATTGGCTCTTAACTGTACCATTGCTTTTGGTTGAAACCGTTGCAGTATTAGCTTTACCTGGCATGGAAGCACGACCTTTACTAATTAAATTAGTGATTGCCGCAATTTTAATGATTGCCACGGGCTATCCTGGTGAAATCTCTACAGATTTAAATACTCGCATTGTTTGGGGTGCAGTAAGTACGGTTCCCTTCGTATATATTCTCTACATATTATGGATCGAACTCTCTAAATCCTTAGTGCGTCAGCCTGCAGGCGTTCAAACCTTAGTCAAAAATATGCGCTTGCTACTATTATTCTCTTGGGGTGTATATCCGATCGCTTACCTTTTACCGATGTTGGGAATCACAGGAGCAACAGCAAATAT
>JBBRVV010000332.1:0-3173 GCA_038246525.1 Pseudanabaenales cyanobacterium | reverse complement strand
TGAGCAAAAGGTTGAACTAACCAAGTTACCGAAAATTCAGGTAGAAAACCTGGGCTGCCAGTAGGCTAAACAAATAATTGCTTAATCTTTCGCTAGGAAGGGAGTATCATGCACCCCCTTAAAATATAGACATAATTACTCAGCAGTACCTAAATAGGTATAACCATTCAAACTATGCTCATAGTTCTGAAGGAAGAGTCGGGCTTCCACTAGGGTAATTTGTTTAGCTTCCAAAGCTCGCTCGGTTTCACGGCGCAGATTCTCTAACATTCCGTCACGGCTATACTGCACATACTGCAACACTTCAGTCATAGAATCGCCTTTGATTACGTGTTCGATTTTGTAGCCCCCTCCAGGTGTGAGATGGATATGCACCGCATCTGTGTCACCAAAGAGATTATGCAGATCTCCTAAAATCTCCTGGTAAGCACCCGCCAAGAACAATCCTAAATAGTAGGGTTCTGACTTTTGGAAAGAGTGGAGTTCTAGGACAGATTTGACATCGCGTAAATCGATAAATCTGTCAATTTTACCATCACTATCACAAGTGAGATCGGCAAGTGTTCCCCTAAACGTAGGCTCTTCATTCAGGCGATGAATTGGCATGATTGGGAAAAGCTGATCGATCGCCCAACTATCAGGCACAGATTGGAATACCGAAAAATTGCAATAATAAGTAGTTGCCATAATTCGCTCAAGATCTTCTAAATCATCTGGCACATAGTTTTGATGCCGCACAATTTGCAAAATGCGATCGCAGATTTCCCAAAATAATCTTTCTGCTTTTGACCTTTCGCTCAAACTCACATAGCCAAATGAGAATAGACTAATTGCCTCGTCTTTAAATTGCAGCGCGTCGTGATAAGCTTCTTGGAAATTCTCTTCATTCAATTGTTCTAAGGTTTCATAAAGATTACGTACAATTAAATGTTCGGTTTCTAAGGGAGCAGTAATTTTTGCGTGGGGAGTTTCAGTTACACCTAAAACATCAAAAATCAATACCGACTGATGGGAAGCGATCGCTCTACCGCTCTCACTAATTAAGGTGGGTACTGCCACATTCCTTTGGGCACAGGTTTCCTGCACTTCTGCTACCACATCATAAGCATAATTTTGAATGGTGTAATTTTTGGAAGCGTAGAAGTTGGTTTTGGAACCGTCATAATCTACTGCTAAACCGCCGCCCACGTCCAAGTACTGCATATTTGCGCCCAATCCTGCTAATTCCACATAGATTTGTGCTGCCTCTCGAATCGCATCTTTCACTGCACTAATCGCACTGACTTGAGAACCAATATGAAAGTGTAACAATTGCAACGAATCTAGCAAATTTGCCGCACTTAAGCGCTCTATTACTTCCATGATTTCCCAGATTCTCAAGCCGAACTTAGCTTTATCACCTGCCGAATCTTCCCAATGCCCGCTGCCTTTAGTATTTAGTTTGGCGCGTACTCCCACAATTGGCTCAATCCCCAATTTTCGCGCCGCATTAATGATCAAATCCACTTCTTCAAGTTGCTCAATTACAATAATTGGTATTTGCCCGAGACGTTGAGAAAGAAGTGCAGTTTCAATGAATTCTGCATCTTTGTAACCATTGCAAATCAACAGTGCGCCAGGAGTTTTGAGTGTAGCAAGCGCAATCAGTAACTCTGGCTTAGAACCTGCCTCTAGCCCAAACAGAAATGGTTTACCATAATGCACTAACTCTTCTACCAACTGCCTCTGTTGATTGACCTTGACCGGATAGACTCCTTGGTATTTGCCCTGATAACTGTAACGTGCGATCGCTTTGACAAAACAAGCATTTAATCGTTCAATTCGATCCGCCAAAATATCGGAGAAGCGAATCAATAACGGCAGGCGTAAGCCACGCAATTTCAGATCCTGTACTAACTCATAGAGATCGATACAACCGCCACGATTTCCTTGGGGGAAAACAGTAATATGCCCAGCTTGGTTGATACTGAAGTAGGGATCGCCCCAACCAGTAATCCGATAAAGCTCTTCACTTTTTTGGATTGACCATGCTTTGACCAGAGCCGAATCTGACCCGCTTACTTCCATTACCATTTATCTTTTCCTCTTTGCTTCTGCTCAATGCTGCAATTAAGCTAATTTTTTGTCACAGCTCATAATCTTAACAGAAATTTTTAAGACTTGCGCAATCAAGTGCATAATTGAAAGGGATTTAAGTTGAGAATTTAAGCCACACCCCAAATACAGATATGATGGTCATCACTACCACTGATTAGAATGCTACCATCTTGGGAAATAGCGATCGCGTTAATTGCGGCTTGATGTCCTTTAAGAGTGGTGATTTCAGTTTGCGAGGAAAGATGCCAGATTTTGATTTCTTTGTAGCTGGCACTGAACAGAATTTCGCCGTTTTCGCTCAGTTTTAAGGCTTTTACATCGCCTTTATGTCCTTCTAATCTTCCAACTTCTCTTCCAGTAGGAATATGCCAAATTTTAATTGTTTTATCGCGGCTGCCACTAATCAGAAATTGATTATCGGGTGAAATTGCGAATGCCCAAACCCTAGCAGAATGTCCGACAAATTCTCCCACTTGTACGCCCGTATGAGTATCCCAAATCCGAATCGTAGTATTCCAACTGCAACTAGCAATTAGGCTGCCATCAGGACTGAGCGCGATCGCATTGACCAAATTAGTATGCGCTCTAATGGTTTTATAGTCTTCTGCTGTATCTATATTCCAGAGTTTGATCGTAGAATCCTGGCTACCTGTGATCAGAGTTCTACCGTTGGCAGTCACTACCACTGAGTTGACATAACCTAGATGTCCTGTGAGTGTTTGCTTCTCTGCACCTGTGACCAAATCCCAAAGCTTGATCGTGCGATCGCGGCTGGCACTAATTACGGTTTGGCGATCGGGGCTAAGAGTTACACAGGTAACTTGATCGGTATGACCTTGTAAAATTGCTTTTCCTGCCCCAGCTACTAAATCCCAGATTTTGATCACTTTCCCCAGGGCACAACTGACTAACAGGCTGCCGTCGGCACTAAGGGTAAGGGAATTAATTGGTTGGGTGTGGGCTTTGAGGCTGCAGAGACAAGTAAATTTGGCTGGATTTTGGTATTGAATTAGCGCAGGATGTTCGGATTGTTGCTGTTTTAAGATTAGCCGAGCGGCTAGTCGAATTTGGGCAGA
>JBBRVV010000331.1:0-3174 GCA_038246525.1 Pseudanabaenales cyanobacterium | reverse complement strand
CTACCTTGGGCAATTTCTCGCCTGATTAGTTCATAGGCATCCTTACGCTGTGCAGGTTTGAGCAAATTGGTTTGAATCGGTTTTCTGCCAGGCGGCAATTCATCAATAATACTCACTTCGATTTCAGAGTTAGTCAAATAAAGTGTACGGGGAATAGGCGTAGCGGTCATAATCAATACATGGGGATCTTCGCCCTTTTGTAAAAGCCGTGATCGCTGATCTCGACCAAAGCGATGTTGTTCATCAATTACCACTAAGCCTAAACGCTGAAAGTTTACACCATCTTGGATCAGCGCATGAGTACCAATCAACAGAGGTAACTCTCCTGTTGCCAATTGCCGCAAAATTTCTTTTCTTTTACTAGCCTTAGTAGAACCTGTCAGTAACTCCACGGGTAAATGTAATTGCATAAACCATTCGACAATTTTGCGATAATGCTGTTCAGAAAGAACTTCAGTGGGAGCCATCAGTGCAGTTTGAAAGCCCGATTCAATTGCCGCTAGAATCGAATAAATTGCCACAATTGTTTTGCCTGAACCGACATCTCCCTGAACCAAGCGATTCATTGGCGTAGTTTTTTGCAGATCGGCTCTGATTTCGGCTACTACTCGTTTTTGGGCATTTGTCAGGGTAAACGGCAGAATAGTTTCTAGCTTCTCTATCAATTTACTCTGCGGCACAAATGAAGTTCCCTTCTGTTGATTACGGCGATAAAGGGAAACCAAACGGCGATAAAAGAATTTATCAAAGGTAAGCCTGATTACCGCTCGAATCAACTTTTCACCATCTTCGGGATAATGAATCGAAGCGATCGCTTGAGCTAAATCCACTAACTGATAATCTTGGCGCAATTTGGGCGGCATGGTGTCTTCAATTTTGGCGGCTAAAGGCAAACATTGAATTACCACTTTGCGAATCAGTTCGGGGCTAATTCCTTCGGTCAAGGGATAAATTGGTACTACTCTACCGATGGTTTCAGATTCGATCCGATCGCTACTACTTTCTAAAATCTCTAATTCAAAACCATCCAAAGTCAAGCCAAATTTCCCCTTCTTCACCACTCCCGATGCCGCAGCCAAACTATTTTCAGGATAGAGACGTTTTTGTTGTTCTTGCCAACCTCGATTAGCGTAGCGTTTCCCCATCCAAAAGCGATTCAGTTTGATTTTGCCAGTGCGATCGCGCAACAGGATTTCGACAATGGTTAAATTCGGATTCTTTGGGCTAGTAAAACAGGTGAACTTCTGAATCGTGCCGACTATAGTAACGGTGCTGCCATCCTCTAAATCCTTGATCGCAACCTGATGAGCATAATCTACGTGATCGCGGGGATAATAGTGCAACACGTCTTGCACGGTATGTAAATCTAACTTGGTTAGTTTTTCGGCGATCCTGCCCAAACCATCTAGTTGAGATAAGGCTGTTTCTAGGGTAAGTGGTGATTTAGATGAAGGTTTTAGTGGTTCAGTTCGCGGTTTTTTAGTTTTAGCGATCGGGCTGACCTGTTCCAATTCACGTCGGCGAATATCATAAAGTATTCTTCTGGTTTCTGCTACCAAATTTTGCCGTTGAGAAAGACTGTATTCGCTATATTCGGTATATTTGACCGCAACTTTCTGAGTCTCTTCTACTAAATTCAAATTACTCTGCAAAAAATCGGCAAATAGAAACTGCTTCCCCTGCAAATTGGAAAAGCCATGTTCTGCTTCTACAGTCAATGCCTGCTGCAAACGATTGATGTCGAAATTAGCGATCGCCACTGGTTAAAGTCATCCACTCTTTATTTGATTTTAACAGTTTGGCGCTCTCTTGATGTACGCATTGCCTAGTTTGTCGCTTAAAATACTCTAATAGTCTGCCTATGTGTTAGCTTTGTGCAGATGAAAGACTTAGCATTGTATTACAAGATTTTGGAGTTGTCTCCTGGTGCTTCAATCGAGGAAGTAAACCAGGCTTATAAGGACTTGGCTTTTATTTGGCATCCTGATCGCATCCCTGAATCAAATCCTCGTTTGCGCCAAAAAGCGGCTGAAAAGCTGAAGGAAATCAACCATGCCCGCGATCAACTGCGATCGCTACCCTCATCAAGTACTAGCAAAAACGGCAACTCTGCCCAATCTTATTCCCAGACCTATGCCCAAAAAAATACTCAGGCAAATACTCAGGCAAGTTCTCAGCCCTCCCACCCACCCCAGCGCTCTCAAAGTCCAGCCTACTCTTACTCTTCCCAATCCAAATCTCAGGCAAAAACTCCAGATTCTGCCAAAAGTAATCCAAATCAAACTACGCGATCGGCTGCCCAGTCAAGTTCACAGTCAAAAGATTTAAGTGGGGCTGATTTTAGGGGTAGGGATCTAAAAGAGAAAGACCTTTCTAGTAGAAATCTCAGCAATGCCGATTTAAGGGATGCCGACTTGAGCGATACTTTTTTACATAAAATTAATTTAAGTGGCGCAAATCTCCATCGTGCCAATCTTTTCCGTGCCAATCTTCTGCAAGCAAATCTTACGAATGCGAATCTACAAGAAGCGAATCTGATCGGTGCTGATCTGAGTGGAGCCGACTTAAGTGGCGCAAATCTAGCAGGTGCAAAAATCGGTTACGGCAGTCGGATCATGGTAAAAATGACGGGAGCTAGGCTTTCTGGCACAATTATGCCTGACGGGAGTATTCACAATTAGCTAAAGAAGTCTTTAATACTACAGTTAAAGCCAGGTAAAACAGAGCTAGTCAGCTGTTCACCTCCATTTAAGATTTTGCATAGTTCGAGACTCTTCTCAAATAATCGATAAACTTCTACTTGCTGCAATTTCCAATCTATTAGCCAATATTCCTGTACGCCTTTCTGAGCATATAGTTTCAGCTTTACTACTCTATCTCTAAGTTCATTTTCAGTTCCGCTAGATAAGACCTCAATAACTAGTACAGCGCGGCTGAAATTTAGATACTCCTTTTAAGAGGCTAAAACCTTACCTTTATAAGTCCAGTTAAATGGCTTAGCCATAGTCCGATTGAAATAGTCAATGAACTGAAAAATTCTTGCTTTCAAATCCGCTTGAGATCTAAAGTTGCCACGCCTGAGTAATTTACGCATGAGGATTCCGAACCAGATTTCAATTTGATTTAGCCAAGAGCAATGCTTAGGCGTAAAGTGGAACACAATCCGATGAGAGT
>JBBRVV010000330.1:0-3178 GCA_038246525.1 Pseudanabaenales cyanobacterium | reverse complement strand
TTCTACTGCAGATGCAAAGGTGAAGTTTCCTAAAGGTGTGACTGAAGTTAGACCCTATTTACGCACAACTCCACAGCCCAACAAGTAATGAAATTTGATAGAATTCTCGGCTTTAGTTATCAACTCTAAAATATCTAATCTTTAGATTAAGAGATTCGGATAGCCCTAGATAACTAAGCTAGACAAATAAGGATTATTAATGCCCCAGCTTTGGGGTCTCTTTTAATGTTTATATTTCTTGGATTTCAGTAAAAAATAATCAAAAGTTCTTAGCCCTTTCAACTCGTCATTTGGTAGCGTATTGAAAGCAAGTCGGTTTCAAGCATCCTACGTAAAATTGTCGGTTTTTACACCATGCTTAACACTCTGAATATAAATTTAAGAATTTATACTGCTTAACGGTGCATCATAGTCTGAGAGTGATTACTATACATCGGTCTTTAGTATTATTGAAGCATCAGTCTTTGTTGTACTTACCTCTAACTATCTTAAACATCAAGTTAAATTGTCGAAATTTCCTTCTCTTTCTCTGCCAAGATTTGATCGACTTTTTTGATGAATTTCTCAGTAGCTTTATCGATTTGTTCTAACAATTTTTTCGATTCGTCTTCCGAGATTTCCTTCGCTTTTTCTTGCTTGCGAACCGTATCTACCGCATCACGCCGAATATTGCGAATCCCGACTTTACCCTCTTCTGCCAGTTTACTCACATTTTTTACCAATTCTTTGCGGCGATCGCTTGTCAAAGGAGGAATATTTAAGCGAATAATCGAACCATCATTATTGGGAGTCAAACCCACATCCGACTCAGAAATTGCCCGTTCGATCAAACTCAAACTTTTGCGATCAAAGGGTTGAATTGTAATCGTAGTGGCATCAGGCGTACCGATATTTGCCAAAGATTTAAGTGCAGTTGGCACACCATAATATTCAACTGAAACTCGGTCTAGTAATGATGAACTAGCGCGACCAGTGCGAATCGTATTGAAATTGCCCTGAGTGGCCTCAATTGACTTTTGCATTTTCGCTTCAATATCACTTAACTTCACAGCCGACTCCAACATAGGTACCTATTGATTCTCCCATAACTGCTCGCAAAATATTGCCAGGAACACCCAAATCAAACACTACAATCGGGATACTATTTTCACGGCAGAGGGCAAAGGCGGTTGCGTCCATCACGCCTAGATTATGAATGATCGCGTGGTCATAACTCAAAGTCTCATAGCGCTTGGCAGCGGGGTTCTTCTTGGGATCGCTATCATAGATGCCATCCACTTTAGTTGCCTTGAAAATTACTTCCGCATCGATTTCGGCGGCTCTAAGCGCAGCAGTAGTATCGGTCGTAAAAAAAGGATTACCCGACCCAGCGCCAAAAATTACAACTCGCTTATTTTCTAAATGGCGGATGGCACGGCGGCGAATATAAGGCTCAGCTACTTCCTGCATAGCGATCGCGGTTAGCACTCTGGTCGGCACAGGTTCATCTAGGCGCTCTAGCGCATCTTGCAGCGTAAGCGCATTCATTACCGTAGCAATCATGCCGATATAGTCGGCGGTGGTACGATCCATCCCTTTTTCTGCGCCACTAATGCCGCGAAAGATGTTGCCACCTCCTACCACAATTGCCACTTCAATCCCATTATTTACAATTTGGGAGACTTCCTGCGCGATCGCCTGCACAATGGTGGGGTCAATGCCAAAGTTGCGATCGCCCATAAGCGCTTCACCACTCAACTTTAGGAGAACACGCTGATATTTGATTGCCATAGGGAAACAATTTGGGAAAAAACTGAGAGGTCTTCAGGAAATGATTAGTTACAATCTAAGAATCCCACAATTTTCCCCAGTTACTTTGCTTTGGCAGAATATTTAACTTCTTCTTTTTCTTCAGATCCTTCCCTAGCCAAAATCGGTAAAGTCTATCTAGTGGGTGCGGGGCCTGGTGATCCTGGGCTTTTGACTCTAAAAGCTAAAGGATTACTCGAAAACTGTGATGTAGTAATTTACGATGCCTTGGTTAGCGCTGAAATTTTAGCAATGATCGACCCCCAGGCGGAAAAGATCAATGCGGGTAAGCGGCGGGGCAATCATTCTCTGCCTCAAGCTGAAACTACCGCGCTCTTGATCGAGAAAGCTAAACAAGCGGCAGTGGTAGTTAGGCTCAAGGGCGGCGATCCGTTTATCTTTGGGCGGGGTGGCGAAGAAATGGCTGATTTGATTGCCGCAAAGATTGAAGTTGAGGTAGTACCTGGCATTACTTCTGGGATTGCAGCACCGGCTTATGCGGGTATTCCTTTGACCCATCGGGATTTTAGCTCCGTAGTTACCTTTGTAACTGGGCATGAAGCAACGGACAAATATCGTCCTCAGGTAAATTGGTCAGCGATCGCCCAAAGTTCAGAGACGATCGTGATCTATATGGGCTTGCATAATCTGCCCGAAGTGATCTCTCAACTGCTGGCGGCAGGTTTAGCGCCTGACACGCCGATAGCATTAATTCGTCAAGGCACTTGTGCCGATCAAACTCAAATTTTTAGTCAACTTAGTAAAATTCTCGCAGATCCTGCTTTGATTAAGTTTGAACCACCCGCGGTCGCCGTGATCGGTAAAGTCGTTGATTTAGCAAACTTTAAGTAAAGCCTTAGTGCTTAAGCAGATTTTTGGATTTAACTTTTAAGTCATCTCAAATAATGTTATCCTAATGAATCCTTGCTCGTTATGAGCCCTTCTTTCTACCTACAAGAAGTGATCGCGAGCCATTTTTAATGACCACAAGGAATCCCTAGGAATATAATTGTCATGCCCCGTCTGTACGAAACCGTCTATATCCTCAAAACCGATTTACCAGAACATGGCTTGGATGAGGCTTTGAACAAGTATCAAACTTTACTGCAAGAGCAAGAAGCTGAATCAATCACTGTGCAACATCGAGGCAAACGCCGCCTTGCATACGAGATTAACAAAAATCGCGAAGGCATTTATATTCAGATGAATTATGTGGCTAAACCTGGCACCGTAGAAATTTTGGAAAAGTTTTTGCGCCTAGATGAAGCCGTAATTCGTTATCTCACCACTAAAACCACTACAGAGGCAATGATTGCGGTAGAAATCCCGCTCCCACCTGAGCCTCCTGCACCGCCTACTATTGTTGACCGTTCTGGCGATCGCCCCAAGC
>JBBRVV010000329.1:0-3181 GCA_038246525.1 Pseudanabaenales cyanobacterium | reverse complement strand
GGGGGAATATTTGTCGCCATCCCGACCGCAATGCCTGAAGAGCCGTTCAATAATAAAATTGGCAACTGGGCAGGAAGAACTACGGGTTCCTGTTGAGAAGCATCAAAATTATCGGCAAAATCAATGACTTCTTGGTGAATTTCACCCAACATTGCCTCTTGCGCGATCGGGGCCAGTCGAGTTTCGGTATAACGCATAGCAGCAGCAGGATCATTATCGACCGAGCCAAAATTACCATGACCTGCCAGGAGTGGGTAGCGACTAGAAAAGTCCTGTACTAGGCGCACCAAAGCATCATAAACAGATTGATCGCCGTGGGGATGATACTTGCCCAATACATCACCCACTACCCTGGCACATTTACGATAGGGGCGATCGGGAGTCAAGCCTAGCTCGTGCATGGCAAAAATAATGCGGCGGTGTACAGGCTTCAAGCCATCACGCACATCGGGCAAAGCTCTGCCTACAATTACGCTCATCGCATATTCCAAATAGGAACGCTGCATTTCTGTATGCAACGCCATCGGGATCACCTGTCCACCACTAGGCTCTTTTGACTGAAGTAAATCTAATTGTTCCGACTGTCTGGGCATCTAATCTTTCCTAATTCCAACACATTTAGCAGTAAGTTGATTTGCCGTCAACCACTTCTGGGTGATTTCTAGGCTGGAATCAGCGGTCAGGTCATTTTTTAGGGGTGTGATCGTGATGTAATTATCTTTGATTGCTTGAACATCTGTACCTGGGGCTGCCTCTTCATCTACTACTTCACCCGAAAGCCAATAGTAGGTTTTGCCCCTGGGATCAATCCGTTTCTCAAAAATATCACGGTAGCGCCTAATGCCCAAGCGGGTCAATACTACGCCGCAAATATCTGGGGCAGCGATCGCAGGAATATTCACGTTTAACAAGGTACGAGGCGGTAAATTATTTAGACAAACTGCCTTCACCAAAACCTGAGCAAACTCTGCCGCCGCGCTAAAGTCCATTGAAGTAAAGCTAGTCAAACTAAAAGCCACACTTGGCACCCCTTCCATTGCTCCTTCCATTGCCGCCGATACCGTGCCTGAATATAAAACATCTGTGCCTAAATTTGCACCGCGATTAATGCCTGATAGCACTAAGTCTGGCAATTCTGGTAGAAGCGCATCCAAGGCTAGTTTTACCGTATCTGCAGGCGTACCCGAACAAGCCCAGGCAGTCACATCTGGCGCAAAATAATTTTCAATCCGATCAACTCGCAGAGGTTCTTGCAAAGTTAGGGCATGACCAGTAGCCGATCGCTCTCGATCTGGACAGACTACCGTAATCTGATAATCGCGATCGCTCAAAGCATCAGCCAAAGCCTTTACCCCAGGCGAGTAGATGCCATCATCATTGCTGATCAGGATATTCATAAATTGATTGGCGCAGTTAATAGTTTTGGAGGGCTGCAACAGCTTAGCATTCTCCTAATTCAAACTGTCTAATGACTAAATATCAACTTTGCCATCCTCAATTGGATCAAGTTGCATTCGATCAACCCTTTTGTGCCCAACTTGAACACACCGAATTTTTGTGCATCTGGAAATCTTTCTGACTCCCTTCCAACTATCAAAATAGACCTTAGGCGGTTTCTAAGAAATAAATTACCCAGGGATTAAATCTTTAAAACCCATTGCGGGGCTACGCCCTGCGACCCTATCTTGAAAGTAGTAGGTAGAATCTTTCTAGGAATTCACCTTAGGGTAATCGGGTTAAGGGGTGAAACCCCTGGGTGGGAGCAAAGCCCCTGCGCCCCCAAAATATCTAAATCTTGACGAGGAAGGGAGTAGGACTTATGCAAGATTCATAGATATAGAAGGGTCTTTGAGTTGATAAATCGTTTTTCCCGTTTCGACAGCCAAACGCTTGAGATGATCTCAAACTAAGTAGGCAAGCCTAATTAAACTTAAGACAGCTTCAGGCTGGGCAAGGATTTTAGCGCACTAGATATTATCTTTAATGTATTATATTTAATTGACTCTGGCTACTTAAAACTACTAAAAAAATAGTTCCTTTCTCAGACATAGTGCGATGGGCAGTGATCGCTCATTACGCTCGATCTTTCAAGCTTTCTGGCTTATGCGCTGCTTCTTTACCAGTTTTATCGCTTTTTACTAAATATTCAGGATTAGCTTTTGAAGCGGCGACGTGATGTCCCTTAATCTCCATAGGCAGAGTTAGTTTTTCTTCAACAGTACCTTCAATCTTACCTTGAGAACTTTCCCATTCCACCTTATCGCCTTTCTTAAATTTATCTGACATAGTTCTACTTCCAAATTTATTCGTATTTGTTAAAGATCGACTTAGTAGCTTTATATAAATACTTTTATAAAATATTAAAATGATGTAGGTAAGTCCTCAATCATCCAATTATTTTTGGGAATGATAGTGGTCAGTACCTACAGTTTGATGTAATTGGTTTGCAAGTGTGATTACGATGCGATCGCTACTTCTGCCGACATATTTTCAGGTGTCCATAGCGCTTGATCGCCTTCTCCAAAGAAACCATCAAATTTGGTGACTCGAACATCTCCCAATACCTTTACCTGACAGGATAACCGCAGATCTTTACAATTAGAATGAGGTTGAACAGCCATACGAATCGTCTCAATTAAGGTACGTTCGGAAACTTTACCTTCTACTTTAACTAGACAGGTTCCACAGGTTCCATGTCCGTGACAGTTGAGCACTTTCGCCCCCGAATTGTAAAGATCGATATTTTGGTTGAGAAGCGATTCTCTCAAATTAGCTCCTTCAACAACTTCAAAAGTCTTACCTTGAGCAAGGATATTCAACATATAAATTCTCCATAATTTTTAGTAATTGATAGATTTGCTAAACTCTGAGAATACTGAAAATAAAAATATCTAACAGCTATTAGATTTAGATACAAAAACCTAGACAATTAAATCTAATGATTAAACTAATAATTAAATTAGATATGTATTGAATCGCTTTAAGTATATAAATTATAACATTTGTTATCTCTCCATATTTCCTGCCGCAACTTCAGCATCTAATCGAGTATTGATTGCTACAGAAGTTGCTGCTTTTGCTTCTACCAACATCGCTCGCACTACAACGATCGCTTGAGTAGCATAGTCTTCAGCATTATCGGCTAGATGTTCAAGTTTCTTGGCTTGTCGGAGTGCTTCGG
>JBBRVV010000328.1:0-3193 GCA_038246525.1 Pseudanabaenales cyanobacterium | reverse complement strand
TCCCCAATATGCGTTACAAACCCTAGAAACGGCAATCCAGGCGGGGGCAGAGTGGCTAGTGCTATGCGATACCAATGGTGGCTCTATGCCTAGTGAAATTTCTGCAACTATTAGCCAAGTGCGGGCTAAATTCGGCAATATTCCTTTGGGGATTCACACCCACAATGATGCTGGAGTAGCTGTAGCAAACGCGATCGCGGCGGTAGAAGCAGGGGCTACGATGGTGCAAGGCACGATTAATGGCTATGGCGAACGGTGTGGCAATGCCAATTTATGTACTTTAATCCCCAACCTGCAACTTAAATTAGAGCGCCCTTGTTTACTAGAAGCTAATCTGGATCAGCTAACCGAAATCTCCCGCCAAGTAAGCGAAATTGTCAATCTCGCCCCCGATGATCATGCCCCTTATGTGGGTCTATCCGCCTTCGCCCATAAGGGGGGGATGCACGTTAGCGCCGTAGAGCGTAATCCGATTACCTATGAGCACATTGCGCCAAATCTAGTTGGGAATAATCGCCGAATTGTGGTTTCGGAACAGTCGGGCTTGAGTAATGTGTTGTCTAAGGCTGCAACTTTTGGCATTGACCTCAGCAAAGAAGATCCAGCTTGCAAGCAGATTTTGCACAAAATCAAAGAATTAGAGCAACTAGGCTATCAATTTGAAGCCGCAGAGGCGAGTTTTGAACTCTTGATGCGCGATGCGATCAATAATCGACCTCATTTCTTTGATTTAGGTGGCTTTCAGGTACATTGCGAATCTGCGGCGGAAACAGGTTTAGGCAAAGAGGTTTATGCGCTTGCTACTGTAAAGCTCTCGGTGAATGGTAAAGAAAAGCTCACTGCTGCCGAAGGGAATGGTCCAGTCTCAGCCTTAGATGCCGCACTCAGAAAAGCTTTGGTGGATTTCTATCCCGCGATCGCTAATTTTTATCTGACCGATTATAAGGTTCGGATTTTGAACGGTAATGCGGGTACAAATGCCAAAACCAGAGTCTTAATCGAATCTAGTAATGGCAGCAAACGCTGGACAACCGTGGGTGTCTCTAGTAATATTATTGCTGCCTCCTATCAAGCCTTGGTGGAGAGCATTGAGTACGGCTTAATGACCATCTAACGAAAATTACCAGGAGCTAGGCGTGATCCTGGTTCAGCGCTATAACCATTGGTTAATCCTCTACCACTTCCCCCATCAGCCCGATCCAAGAAAGGCTTAAGGTCAATTCCTTGGCGACGGTAGGTACTTGGGCTAGGAGAATTTGCAGGAATGCCGAGAATTCCCAACAGTCCATTGGCACTATTTCCTGACCTGCCAACTAGGGTATTTACTGGGGCGGTAGTCTGTCCACTATCGGCAGTAGAAAGATTAGCGAAAACGCGATCGCGGATCGTATTGGGGTCAGAGCCTACGGGTACGGTGAGAATAATCCGACAGGCGGGATTTTGCTCAGTAGTTGCACAAATAATGTTGTAGCCATTTTCGGTACTGGTACGCATTTCTACCAAACCATCAGGACGGTATTGTTCCAGGCGGCGACTAATTTCATTGCAACGTTTCTCATTTGACCAACCACCGCCCATATTTGCGGGAGAAGCCCAGGCAAACAACTGTCCAGGTTGGCTTCTAGGTTGATACATCACCAGGTTTCTACCATCACGATACTGACAGGAAAAACGCGTAGATGAGATTGAAGGATTGTCAGAGCGCTGAATATCGACGTTCTGAGGTGCGCTAGGGATCTGCCTGGGAGCCTGTCTGGTCGTCTGAGGGAAAGTAGAGGGAGCAGGATTATTAGAATTAGGATAATCCGACTCAATTGGCACGGGCCCGCGATCTTGAGCATTTACCGCTAAACCCAGAAAAGTAGGATAAATTCCCAGAGCGATCGCTAAGCCCAAGTAAAGTTTAGAAAATTTGAACATAGATTTCTCGCAAAATATAAATATGCTTTTCTAGACGGAACTCAGGTCAAAGAGTTTCTTAGGCTTGTTCAATCGCCTGCATCAATCGCCCGATCAATTTGTCGCACAGCCGTTAAGGCAGAATAGCTTACTCCAGCAGTTCCTTCGCCAGGATGGGTACAATCTCCCACTAACCAAAGATTTTGAATGGGCGTACGATTAGCAAAACCAAAGGGACCAAAGGTGCTGACGCGCATTCCCAAGCCACCTACCATCCCATCTTTTCTGGCGGTGTAGCGAGCAAAAGTCCGAGGAGTACCAGCTTCTTGATGCAGGATATTCCCTTCAAGCTTGAAATATTTACTTAGCTGCGCGATCGCTCTTTCGGTTTCAGTTTGCTTAAAAGTTTGGTAATTCTCACAATTGTTCCACTTCTCAAAGTCAGTAAATTCTGAAGCAACAATTGTGGCTTGTCCAGCAGGGGCACGACCATCTCCAGGTTTACTAACTGAGACAAACAGAGAATGGGCTTGAGATTCGTAACTTTCTAAAAATTGCAGATGAGGTGGACAATTAGTAGGAATTGCCGCCCGATCTACGCCTAAATAAACTACAAAAGCGACAGAAGCATTGGGAAGTTTCTCTACTCTTTTCTGATACCCATTCGGTACCTGATTTCCCAAAAGTTCGACTAGGTTTTGGACGGTCACATTCGCTACTAGATGATCAGCTGGTTGCCACCAGGTTTCTTTGGTACGCAGATTTTGAATCCTGATCTGAGCAGGATTTTTCGGTTCAATTACTTCTACTTGATGGCGATAAAAAATCT
Source organism: Pseudanabaenales cyanobacterium (assembly GCA_038246525.1). Lineage (GTDB taxonomy): Bacteria > Cyanobacteriota > Cyanobacteriia > Pseudanabaenales > Pseudanabaenaceae > JANRLH01. The sequence goes on along the minus strand of JBBRVV010000328.1, from coordinate 465 downwards.
TACCGCCATGAGATTGCAGCGCTTCTACTAGGCGATCGCTTAAAACCTGCATACTTCCTTGTAAATGGAAGAGTCCCAAAGGTGCTTGAGATACCGCTAAAGCAGTTGCCGCGTAGAGTAGAGCTGTTTCTTCCGCATTCACTTGAGAATAGAGTTTTAATTGCAAATCCAAAAAAGTGCGGAGGCGGCGATCGCTTACCAAGCCAAAACCACGCAGCGCATCTCCCACCGTGGAAAAAGTGTAGGGCATAGTGGCTAAAGTATCTGGACGCAAGGCTTTGAGCAATTGCCAGAGATCCCAAGCATTGCGTGGCGGTAAAATCGGCTGCCTAGCTTGAAATCGCCAACTGCGCTCAAATAAGTCCTGCATAAATAGCCAGAAGGGTTCGCTGCCAGGAAAATGTTTTTGACGTTCTTGTTGCCAAGCTGAGCAATCGCGCCATACCGAAATCGGTTCTGACTCCC
>JBBRVV010000327.1:0-3200 GCA_038246525.1 Pseudanabaenales cyanobacterium | reverse complement strand
GGCAACTGTGGGGGCAGATTCAGTTTCCAGTTTCACCATTGCCCCATTTTGTGATCCATTTTTACCGTTGGTATCGGCATTGGATTTTGAGTTTTTTTGCAGGAAGGTCATAATCGCTTACTTGGCTGATTTTGTTTATAAATGTAAGAATTTGGCAGAGATTAAGCAGAATGAGATTGGCAAACTTATAACTGAGAAAATTAATAATTGAGAAAACTTATAACTAATTAGAGAAATCTACATTTGCGATTCCTGTTGCTGGTAGAGACAGTAATAACGTCCACGCATTGCCATTAGTTCCCCGTGAGTACCCATTTCTACCACTGAGCCTTTATCCATCATCAAAATAATATCGGCATTCTTAATTGTATTCAGACGGTGGGTGATAAAAAATACGGAGCGATCGCGGAAAGAATCTGCCAAATTATTACAAACTTGCCGCTCAGAATCATAGTCTAGAGCGCTAGTAGCTTCATCTAAAATCAATAAGCCTGGTCGTTGTAATACCGTGCGCGCGATCGCGATTCTCTGTCTTTGTCCACCCGATAGGCTTGCGCCCCGCTCACCCACCACTGTATTGTAGCCTTGGGGCAAAGTCATAATAAAATCATGGGCTACGGCAATTTTAGCGGCTTCAATGATCTGCTCAGCAGTAGCATCTGGATTTGCCAGGGCAATATTTTCCTGCACGGTAGAGTTGAATAGCAAAGTATCTTGCAATACCATACCAATTTGGCGACGCAGGGAGTTTAACTCCACTTTAGCGATATAGTAGCCATCAATTTGAATCCGACCTTGGAGCGGCTCATACAGACGGGTCATCAGCTTGGTCAGCGTACTTTTGCCCGAACCACTCTGTCCAACAATCCCCACAAAGGCACCTGGCTTAAACTCCAAATTAATATTAGTTAGCTGTAATGGACCTTCTTTACCAAAGCGGAAAGACACCTCTTCAAACTTCACAGTACCTTGAATTAGCGGCATCGGGATATTTTGGCGATCGCTTTCTGATACCTCTTGCTCAGCATCCATAATGTCGCTCAGTCGCTCAATTGACAGCCCAATCTCTTGGAAGTTTTGCCAAAGTTGAGCTAAGCGTAATAGTGGGCTAGTGACGTAGCCGGCGATAATTCTAAAAGCAATCAACTGTCCTAGGGTCAAATCTCCTTTGAGTACCAAGTGCGCTCCTACCCACAACAACAGCAATCCCGACAACTGGTTCAGGAAATTGCTAATCGAACTTGCCCAAGTGGAAGTCATTACCGTTTTAAAGCCTGCATTGACAAACTTGGCATACTTCTCTTGCCACTGCCAACGCGACTTAAGCTCAATATTTTGGGCCTTGATCGTTTGAATGCCTGATAAAACTTCCACCAAATAGGATTGGGTATCAGCATTGCGCTCCGCTTTTACCCGTAATTGTCTACGAATTAACGGCGAAGCAATAAATGCCAGGGCAATAAAAAATGGCACCGTAATCAGCGCTACCAGAGTGAGCAACCAACTGTAAAACAACATGATCACGATATAGACCACCGAAAATACCGCATCCAACACCACGGTCAGGGCGGTGCCAGTCATAAAGGAGCGAATATTCTCAAGTTCACCAATTCGAGTCGAAAGTTCTCCCACCCTACGGCGATCAAAGTATCCCAGGGGTAGGCGCAAAAGGTGATCAATAATCTCTGAACCCAAACTCAAGTCAATCCGATTGGTGGTATCGACAAATAGGAAAGTTCGCAGGGCAGTCAGGACTCCCTCTAGGGCCGCAATAATTACCAGCAGCCAACCAAGTACATCCAAGGTGTCAATACTGCGCTGCACCAACACTTTATCGATAATTACCTGGGTAATCAGGGGGCTTGCCAAGCTAAACATCAAAATAAAGAAAGAAGCAATCAATACCTCAGTCAGAATCTTGCTGTGGGTCTTGATGTATGGCACAAAAGTATGCAGCCCAAATTTTTCTTGGCGGCTACCAATGGTTGGCTTAATTAGCAATACCTGGATTTGATCGGGGCAATTCTTGACAAAATAATCCAGCTTTTTGCGACTCACCCCACCAGTTTCAGGGCTTGCAAAAATAATTTCATTTTCTGAGATTTGATAAAGCAGGGCAAAGCTATCTTGCCAAGGGATTAGAGCAGTACCTTTAAGTCGATTGAGCGCGATCGCCGGTACCTGTACCAACTGACCATTTAGCCCAATCATTTCAACTAGTGCCCCACAAGCCTGCATGGAGATACTGCCTGATGCTCGTACCTGCGACTCAATTACCCGTTGCACCACATCGCGCTTGAAGGTGACATTCATAAACTTGCTGAGCATCTGTAAACAGGCAAGTAAGCCATCAATCGGCCCTCTACCGCGCATGAAGGGATAATGACGGGCAATACCTGCTGCTGATTCCTGTTCAAAGGTTGGGCGTTCTGAAAGCTCAGGCGCAAAGGGAATTTGATTGAATTCCCCATCTTGAACCACCACTGCTTCTACCGCTCTGGCTTCTTTCTCTGGTTCCCTAAAGCCCACAAACCTAGCGCCGTTTTTACTGGAGATTACTAATTTATCTAGGGCTAGATTTAAGCGACCGCCCACAGGTAGATCTTTGATATTGCCACTGCTGAGCAGCCAAGTGAAATTTGGATCAAATTTAGCGATCGCTACTTCACCCTGGGGCAAATTTAAGACTACAGCTTCATCGATCAGCGAGTTAGCTAATTCCTTGGCATCGGTAGTACCGTCAGCTCGGCGTTGCAGTTCAGCCACCAGTAACTCGAAAAGTTCATTCAAGGCGGGTTTTTCCCAGAAAGCCTTTTGCAGCGATCGCTCTTTACTCAAAAGCTCTTGGAAAGCCTCTAGGGGAATAGTTACCACTACTGTCTCACCCGAAGCGATCGCCGTCTCGCAGGGAATACCCCTGACTAAGCCTGCCCAGCCCAAAACCTTACCTGGTCCAACCGTACCCAAACTAATCGGAACCATCGTGCCTTGGCTAAAACCTAAAATTCTGGCTTGCCCTTGATAGATTACTAGCACTTGATTGGGCATCACATCCTTGACCAGGATCGCTTGCCCCATATGGTATTGCAATAACTGACTATAATATTATGCCTCCTTCAGCACAAGACCCTACACTACCCTTCCAAGACAATGACAATAATAGGTAAGTATTATATTAAGAGTCTTTTATTCATTACAGG
>JBBRVV010000326.1:0-3202 GCA_038246525.1 Pseudanabaenales cyanobacterium | reverse complement strand
CGGTGTTGGCTTACCTAAGTTCAATGACTGGCAACAGGGCGATGTTATTGATGCATTCCGCATGGTAACTAAGCGCCGCACTTTGGCAACTGTTTAGCTTTAGCTTTACTCCCAAAGTCCTCCAATTAATCCTGGGGGACTTTGCACTTTTAAAACTACTTGAGCACAAATAGTGAGAATAAAAAAATTATACAATGTCAATATTTAGTATCCTACAATCAACAATAAAGGGTCAAGGGTGAGCTATGAGAGCAGCCTAAGAAGATAAAATATCACAAATTTAAGCCTGAGAATATTCCCTAGATAGCGTTTGAGTCGATTCTACTTATGCTTCTAACTATCAAAGATCTTTCCGTTATCTATCCCCAAAGTCAATTATCATCAATTTCCCATGTAAACCTAGCGATTAAGCCAGGGGAGGCTTTGGGACTGGTGGGAGAAAGTGGCTGTGGAAAATCAACCTTAGGGCGATCGCTTCTGCAACTTCTGCCACAACAAACTCAAATAACAGGAAAGATCGATTTAGGCATAGACTTAGCTCTGGCAAAGAATGGAACTTGGCGGGGAGAGAAAATTGCTTTAATCTTCCAAGATCCAATGACCAGGCTTAATCCATTGCTAACAATTGCCGAACATGGAATCGAAGTTTTGCGATCGCATAAACCTGAAATCTCTATCGGTCAAGCGCGAATTAAATTTAGCGAAACTCTAAAATCAGTAAATATCGATCCTAGTCGAGCCGATCAATATCCGCATCAGTTTAGTGGAGGAATGAGACAGCGAGTAGCGATCGCTTTAGCATTAGTGCTAGATCCACAGCTATTAATTGCTGATGAACCCACTACCAGTTTGGATGTAACCGTAGCTGCTGAAATCCTGCAGGAATTGACGATTTTACGCAAAGAAAGGGGAATGGGAATGCTCTTAATTACCCACGATCTAGGTTTAGTGGCAAACTACTGTGATCGAATTGCGGTGATGTATGCTGGCGCAATCATGGAAATTGGCGAGAGTAAACAGATATTGCACAATCCTGCTCATCCCTACACCAAAAGTCTATTGCATTCAGTAATTCATTTTAATTTGAATGATAGGGATTTGAATTTGAAACAAGCAGAGATTAAGGCAGAAAAACAGCCGCGAAAAGTATTACTGCAAGTTCAAGATTTAACTAAATATTATGCTAAAAGTGGATTTTCTTTCCCTTGGCAGAAAAAGTCGGGACAAATCAAAGCAATTGATCGGATTAACTTTGAAATATTTTCAGGCGATCGCTTCGGCATTATTGGTGAAAGTGGCTCTGGCAAAAGCTCCACTGCTAGGGCTATTTTACAGTTGATTAAGCCTGATGCTGGTTTAGTCAGATTTGATCGAATTAATTTAACTAAACTAAAAGAAAAAGAAATGCGAAGAATGCGATCGCAAATGCAGATGATCTTTCAAGATCCCCGTGCTTCGCTCAACCCTTTACGTCCCATTTTTGAAGCGGTTGCCGATCCTTTATTTATTCATAAACTTGCTGCAAATTGGGCGATCGCTAAACCAAAGGTAAAACAGATTCTAGAGCGAGTCGGGATTAGCGAAAATTTGCATCAGCGGTTACCCAGAGAACTTTCTGGTGGGCAGTTGCAGAGGGTAGCGATCGCTAGAGCTTTGATTACTCAGCCACGTTTTCTGATTTGCGATGAGCCAGTCAGTATGCTGGATGCCACGATTCAGAGTCAGATTTTGCAGTTGATGTTGGAGTTGCAGCAAGACTTTCAGCTTACCTATCTTTTTATTACCCATGATTTAGCCGTAGCTCAATTTTTCTGCGATCGCTTAGCCGTGATGGAAAAAGGCAAAATTGTCGAACAGGGAGATACCCGCCAAATTTTTGCTCAGCCGAAGCATTCATATACCCAGAAACTTTTGGCTTCTATTCCGCATTTTTAAAAGTCTTTTCACATTTCAAAGATAAAAGGGGTTAGGGGCGTAGCCCTCTATGAGTTATAAATTCTTTAAGTACTAACAATCGACTCTGCCAACACTTTAAATCTGTCTAAATCTGCCTGCAAAGTAGATTCCATAATTTTGCCCAAAAAGAGATTGTCCATCATCTGACCAATCACTCCAGGAATATTGTAAGCAACTGTCAGTTTGACAATACTGGTTCCATCGTTTCGCCCATAAAAGCGAATTGCGCCACGATTTGGTAGCCCATCGATAGATTCCCATTGAATGATTTGATTCGTAATTTTTTTATCAATACGGGCTTTCCAAGTAAAAGTTAAACCACCTGTACCCAAAAGCCAGTCAGAGTTTTCGGGATTTTGAGCATCGATTTTTACTGCTTCAATCCATTTCATCCAGCGCGGCATTTGCTCCAAGTCAGACCACAAAGCCCAAACTTCATCTATACTTTTCTGTACTTCAACCTGTACGCTATGTTCGAGCCAGTCTGCCATAATTTTATGATTTGTTAAAGGATTTTAGAACTTGAGTAATGAAAATATCTGCGAATAGAACTATTTATTAGAAACTTGTGGAATCAGAATATCCTGAAATACATCAGCGATCGCTGGTAAATAAGAATTAGTAAACAGTGACCAACCGATTAAAACATCTTGCAAATGGGCTAAGGTTTGAGGATGAATCAAGTCTGTCGAAAATCCTAACGGACTTCCCTCTAAATCACAGTAAACTAGCCCCGCGAATTTAGCAAATGCCAAAGGAGCAACCGTATCCCAAAGTTTAACCCGTCGATTGAGATAAAGATAGGCATCAGCTTTACCTAAAATCACTTCAATTACCTTCAAGCCAAAACTGCCAATCGAGTAGAAACTTGCGTCTGGAATTGCTGCTCGTACTTGGTTGCCATATTTATCCTCATCTTTATCACTTAAAATTAAGCACAAAGAGAGAACTTCTGGGGGCTGAAAGTTGAGTTTTTCTGCTTCTTTCTCTCCATCAATTAGAAATAATCCATTCACTAAGGTACCACCAAAAACTAAGCGATCGCTTTCTGGCGCATAAACCCAACCCATTACAGGTTCACCATCTTCCAAAAGTCCGACCATCACCGAATAAGAATCATTTCCCGCGATATAATCGCTGGTGCCATCAATCGGATCAATAAACCAGTATCGTCGGTGATGCTCTTGCCAGAGTTTAATCGAATCTGGATTCTCTTCGGTAATAATCGCATCTTCAGGAAACCACT
>JBBRVV010000325.1:0-3208 GCA_038246525.1 Pseudanabaenales cyanobacterium | reverse complement strand
TTTTGGCTTAGCGATCCATAGTACGACAGGGGTTTTGGAAATTGCGATCGTTCAAGTTTTACCCAATTCTTCACCTGATTCTGATTCTCCCAGCAACAGTTTTTCCAGCAATAAAATTTCTAGTAACTATGCTCACCGCACTTGGGACTTAGGCAGAGAAATCTCTAGTCAAATTCATACTTGCTTATTAGACTTTTTGCGTGAATTTGAAACTAATCAGGAACTAAAGTTTTGCTGGAATGATATAGTTTGGTTAGCTGTAGCTAGAGGAATTGGCAGCTTTACAAGCACTAGAGTCAGTATGGTAATGGTAAGAGCGATCGCCCAACAATTAGATTTGCCAGTTTATGCCCTAGACTGTGAGGCTATCTCTACTTTCGCTCAAAATCAGAATATGCCTTTAGGTGTTAGTTTACTTCAGTTAGCCCAACTACAATCGCTTTCTGGTAATTTTCCCCATTGGTCTGAAGCTTTACCCAGTTATGGTGGTGATTTTGGTAACGGGAACATTTGAAAATGCTAAAATGTCTGCCATAGTTGCCAATAGAACTTTTATTCAAGCTGAACGAAGACTAACTGGAACCAGACCTGAAGTAAGACCAAAAAAGGAAGACATCAAGATTATGCTTCAAGATGCATTTGTGATTCGCAACTATCAAAAGATTACTGACGAATTAGTGAATATGTGGGAGAGGGGTTATCGCACTGACGAGCTACGTCTATTCCTTGATGGCTATCTAGCTGCTTTGCGGGCTACTAGTGCAATGGAGCCACATCTAATTCATCGTTTAGAAGACGAAGTTACTCGCTTTCTTTATGATTACTCTAACTTTTCTGATCCCTATCAGTCTCTTGCTCAACCAGAGTTAGAGAGATAACTTATTTAGGAATAAGTAAGTGTGGCTTAGTGGTTTTCAAACTTTATGAACTCAAAAATAAGTAAATTTAAGAATTCAAAGCTTAGCGACGCCACCTAAGCTATTTTTTTGGTTTGCAAATGTTTTTCTAATTGTCTAATCGATGCCAATGACCCAAGAGCCGATATAACGCAAAATTGGCACATCAGTAATGCTTCTTACTCGAGCGTCAAACTGATACATACCACCGATGTAGGGGTTACGCACATTTGATAAAATCAATACAGATTCTTTATTAGCTGGAACTGGATCTTTGAGCGTGACCTTGATTGTGCGCTCTTTTGCATCCCACTTCGCCGATTCAGGTACTTGCTCTTTCCCATCGATTCTAACTAAAATCTGTTGAGAATCAAATTCGCCCTTAAATATATCTGGCACAGTCACAATAATTTCATTAATTTGGTATTTTTGCGGTTTTAGTGTGAGGTAATAACGATCAATTAGATTGGCTCTGCCGTAGTCAAGGGTATAGTCTAGGGCAGTCTCACGGGCACTTCCAAATAGGATGAAACCTGAATTTGGCTGAGCTTGAACTGGATTGAGTTGGCTTAAAAATTCGCCGCTAAAAGAACTACAGATGGCAGCTAATAGAAGGGTGAGCGTAAGTTTAGATCGAGAGGTCATAAAATTATAAAAATAATGGAATGTAAATCCTAATTTATCTAGACTGGACTAGATTAACAAAGTTTCGCAAAACTTGAATGCCGCTATGTGATGACTTTTCGGGGTGGAACTGCACTGCCATCAGATTTTGGTGCGCGATCGCGGCGGTAATTCTCTGACTGCCATGTATAACTTCGGCTGCAATGATCTCAGGGTCGGTGGGTACACCAAAATAGGAGTGGACAAAATAGAGCCAAGGTTGAGAACTAAGATTTTGCCAAAGTGGTAAATCAGGTTGTTGTAACTGCAATTGATTCCAGCCCATGTGAGGGATAGTAAGCTGGGGTTCAGTTACCAGTCGTTCAACTCTGCCGCCGATTACGCCTAGCCCTGGCTGTTTACCTTCGGCACTAGACTCAAATAGCACCTGCATTCCCACACAGATTCCTAAAAAAGGCTTATGGGTAGCGATCGCTTCTTTAATCGTGCTTTCTAAATTGCGATCGCGAATTTTTTGCATAGCAGGATCGAAGGCTCCCACACCTGGCAACACAATTCCATCGGCATTGAGAATCTCGGTTGGATCTTGAGTAATTAAAGTTTTTGCCCCAGCCGCTTCTAGCCCTTTGCAAGCAGAGTGGAGATTGCCAGAGTCGTAGTCAATAATTGCAATTGTTGGCATAACTAACCGAAACAGGAAGGATGAAATCTTTGGTTTATTTTCATCAACTTAGGAATTGAATAAATGATCTTAAGTTGTTTAAGCGATAGTATATCAGAGTGCCTGAGCTTGTTTTGGAGAACCTAAGTGATTTTGCGCTACTTGCCTTTGGCTGTGGGAATTGTTGGCGGCACAATGCTGATGTTGAATCGCTTGCTCACACCCGAATTGATGCCTAGTCAAGCGCGCTCAGATGCCGTAGGGATCATAGCCTGTGCGGTTTTGATTTTGACCACTTTAATTTGGCAACAAGTGCAGCCTAACTCGCCTGAGTCGGTAGTGTTGGAAGGAAAAGAGGTTTTTAAGCTAGATCAAGATTTGCCAGATAGTCTGAAAACTGAACTTGCTTGGGCTTCCCATCTGCTTTTGACCAATACCGTAACTAAGTCAATTGTGGTGTGTTAGAGCGATCGCGTGATTCTTCGGCGTGGAATCTTGCCGCCAGAAAGTTTAGTGAAATTAGGCATAATCGCCCAGAGAGTAATCAAAACCCAAAAGCCCATTTACCTAGTGAAGTTGGCTCTTTATCCAGGCAAGATTGAATTTGACTTTTTGCCCAGCAATACTCAAGGCGTGATTGTGCAACCTCTTGGCGATCGCGGCGTAATTATTTTAGGAGCGAATGTTCCACGCAGCTATACTAAACAGGATGAGAATTGGATCGAAGCGATCGCCGCAAAGATCTCCTACAATTTGGAGCAAAAATAACTGACAACAATTTGTCTAGTCCTTGTCATAATTAATGCCTGAAGACTTCTGATCAAAGACTTAAGCATTTCAAGAGGTTGCAAAAATTACATCATCTTCTTTCTGACATCACGATCCCCAAAATTGCTGAAAAGCTGAAAGATGTCACTATTTTAATGAATCCTTCACAGATTTCTAATACTCTTCAGCATATCTATTCTCTAGCTACAACTTGCAATGTCTAATCCTATGCTGGGAAGGGAGTAGTACTGTAATCCTT
>JBBRVV010000324.1:0-3216 GCA_038246525.1 Pseudanabaenales cyanobacterium | reverse complement strand
GCTCAAGATTGGTGTGAGGATGCCCCTTGTCCAGTATTGCCTGAGTTAGCGATCGAGATTGTCTCGCCCGATCAGACTTTTAATCAATTAGCCCAAAAGGCGACCGATTATTTGAGTGTTGGGGTGGATCGGGTGTGGGTTGTTTATCCACCAATGCGAAGTATTACTGTGTTTTATGGCGATCGCCCACCTGAGACCTATCAAGGCGATCGCTTGTTGACCGATCAGTTATTTCCAGATTTAACATTAACAGCAGCCCAGATTTTTAGAAAAGCAGGAATCTAATCATGCAAATACTTCCTCAAAAAACCCTCTTATACGAACAAGACCTTAATCTTTGGTTAGAGGGTGCGATCGCTCAACTAAAATCTGGACAATTAAAGGAGCTTGATATTGAAAACTTAATTGAGGAGCTAGAAGGTTTGGCGGGAAGAGATAGACGTGAGCTAAAAAATAGATTGACTACACTGCTGGAACATCTTTTGAAACGCTGCTATGTCAAAAGTGAGTATGATTACGCAGGATGGCAGGTAACCATCATCAGAACTCGGATCGAGATCGAAAATATTCTCGAACAATCGCCAAGCTTGAGAAATTATCTTAATAGCCCAGAATTATTTGAAAACGTTTACAAAGCGGCTCTCCGCCTAGTCAGATGCGAATCTGGCAAATTAGTGAAGTTCCCTAACTCATGGCAATTTAGTAGTGATATTGATGCCATTTTAAGTGTTGATTTTTGGGAATTAACGTAATCACAAACTTCAAACCTTGATATAGTTAGCGATCGCCAAAATGTATTAATTGCCAATAGTGTCAGTGAAATTTCCTAAGCTGTTTTAAATTTATAAAATAATTTGGAACTCTAGCCAAAACTCTCTCAAGCTAGTTTTGAGGTAATTCGCTTGTTTACTTATGACTCTGTAAAAGCCAAAATCCAGGATATATTTTCGTTTTTATAGTTAGGAATGCTCATTGCAAAAAATGTTTTCTGCTCGGGCTTAAACTTCTATATCAGATTGTCTTTAACCTAAACTTTCATTCCCTGAATTTCTCCAACTCTCTCAATTCTTTTATCCTGTATTTGGTTAAGATTGTAAAAATACTCCAACTAATAAAATTTGGACTTAAGCTATGCTATCTCTCTTTTTTAGCACATACATTAACTTTACTGCGCCTGAAATTCCAAGTTTAATCGAACTTTTCCCAAATAATAAGTCTAAAATATTAAAATTAATCACTCAATTAGATTATGGCTACGAACCTACAAGAGATCTAATTAACGACTTGCGAAAGGGTGGTTATATTATTTTTTTCCGTCATACTGCCACTGATATGAAACAGAAAGATACTGATCGGAACTTAAATAATTGTGCAGGACAACGCAATCTTAACGAGCAAGGAAGAAGAGATGCTCAAGCGATCGCTGAGGCATTTAGACAACTGAGAATTCCGATAGGAACTGTTTTATCCAGCCCATTTTGTCGCACTTTAGAAACTGCTCGACTCGCATTTGGAGAAGCAATTAAGACTGAAGCATTAACTTCTGTTTTTTATGATGGTACTCAAACTCCAACTTTAATCGAGTCTCTCGGAAGGCTACTCTTAACTTTGCCTCAGAAAGGAACAAATACAATTCTAGTTGGACATGGAGTAAATTTGGAAGTAGCAATGGAAGTAAGTTTAGCTGAAGGTGGGGCGGCAATTTTCAGACCCAAAGCCGATGGCACCTTGGTATTGGTAGAACAGATCCAACAAGTTAAAGCATGGGAGAAGAATTTTGCCCGACTAAAAATTTTTAAATGAAATTTTGACCCAATCTGCTCAAAGTGCGGTGAATAGCATTGAGCAAATTTATGCACCTATTACTGTCTGTGTTGAACAGAAAAATGGGTGGGGTTTGCAGCCTCCGCATATTGCTGAGCGTAGCCGAAGCATAGATTTTAAATGCCTAAATTAGTAAAATCATCTAGCAGTGATGCAACGCCATACTACTAAAATAATTAAATCAATCCTAGCGAGGTGCAGCTATGCCCACTTTCATCGTCACAGTTCCCGCCACTACTGGTAACCTCGGACCGGGGTTTGATTGTTTAGGCGCTGCCTTGTCGATTTTTAATACTTTTGAGTTTGCCGAGTCAGATGAATTCAAAATCACCGCCACAGGTATCGGTGCGGATAAAGTTGCCAAAAATAAATCGAATCTGGTTTATCAAAGCCTAGAGAAACTTTACGAAAAAATTGGTCAGCCCAAGCCCGTGATTTCCCTGAATATTCAAGCTCAGGTACCTCTGTCCCGTGGTTTGGGTAGCTCCGCCACAGCGATCATTGGTGGGCTTGTAGGAGGTAATTTATTGGCAGGAGAGCCGCTTTCAGTAAAAGAGCTCCTCCAACTTGCAGTAGAAATTGAGGGGCACCCAGATAATGTGGCCCCAGCAATGCTAGGGGGGTGTCAACTGATTTCAACTACCAAAACAAATAATTGGGAATATTGCAGTATTTCATGGCATAAAAAAGTAGCGATCGCTCTAGCAATTCCAGAGTTTGAACTTTCTACTACCAAGGCACGACAAGTTTTACCCAAGCAAGTGACCCTTAAGGATGCAATTTTTAATGCTTCTCACTTAGCACTTCTCACCCAGGCTTTAGCAACTGCTAATAGCGATTTTTTGGAAACTGCCTTACAAGATAAACTACATCAGCCCTACCGCCAAAGCTTGATTCCAAACATGGAAGAGGTACAAAAAGCAGCCCAGCAAGCAGGAGCCTACGGCTCCGTAATTAGTGGTGCAGGTCCAACACTTTTGGCTTTGGGTAGTGCCGATAAGGTCGAAGAGATTGCCACTGCTATGGTATCTACTTGGCAAGCCCTGGGTATAAATGCCACTAAGAAAATTGTAACGATCGCCCCAGAAGGAACTACTCACACTCAAAGCTAATCAAGATAGTTAATCACGAAGGCTAATTATCAAGTGCTAATCACCTAAAGTTATTTACTAGAGTTATTTTGAAGATGCTAATCGGTAAGCAACGTACCTATCATGACCCCCTGCATGGCGCAATTACCCTAGATTCAAGCGATCGCCAAGAAGCGCTTTTAATCAAACTGGTCGATAGCCCTGAATTTCAACGTCTCCGCCGCATTCGTCAATTAGATGTAGCCAGCTTTACTTTTCATGGGGCAGAGGGTTCACGCTTTACTCACTCCCTGGGGGTAAT
>JBBRVV010000323.1:0-3223 GCA_038246525.1 Pseudanabaenales cyanobacterium | reverse complement strand
GCTTGACAATTAATAGTACTGCCGCCAAAGAGTATGGCTCTCAGGGACAGCAACGTACCTTGGTTCTAGCGCTAAAATTAGCTGAATTAGAATTAATTGAGGCAGTTATCGGTGAGCCACCTTTGCTTTTATTGGATGATGTACTGGCAGAACTAGATCTCAGTCGGCAGAACCAGCTTTTGAACGCAATTTCCGAGCGGGTACAAACTATTGTGACTACTACGCATCTGGGCGCTTTTGATCCAAAATGGTTGGATTCGGCGCAAATTTTTCAAGTAGAAAAGGGTAAAGTAAGCATATAAACCTAAAAAGTTTCTATGGATATAATTGAACCAGTTCAAGCGCCGCTACCAGAGGGTGAAAATCAGTCTAAAGACAGTTTTGTCAAGTTGGCAATGCGGAATATGGTGAAGAAACGCACAACTTCTTTATTTCACTTTTGCTTAACCATCTTTGGCGTACTGGCTACACTTTTGGCATTAGCGATCGCATTTCACTAAATTTTTATGGCGATAGAGCTTTACTTAGAACAAAATACGCCACTTGCCTTAGCTGCTGGAGATATTATTAGCTCACACTGGCAAAAGTGGTTTGAGATTTGGGCAGAGCAGCTTACGCCCCAGTCACTCCTACCTGGCGAATATGAGGTTACTTTACGCTTGACCGATGATCAAGAAATGCAAGGGCTGAATGCTCAATTTCGCCAGCAGGATCGCACCACAGATGTCCTGGCTTTTGCGGCTTTAGAGTCAGATCTACCCCTAACTAACCCGATATTTGCTCATCAGGCAGATCAAGAGGAAGAAATTCTCGAAGAACCCGTTTACTTGGGCGACATTATCATTTCTGTGCCGCAAGCGATCGCTCAAGCAAAAGATATGGGACATTCCGAGAAACAAGAATTAATCTGGCTAGCAGCCCACGGTTTTTTGCATTTGTTGGGATGGGATCATCCAGATCAGGAAAGTCTAGAAAAAATGCTAAGGCAACAAACAGTCCTGTTAGATTGTCTGGCACTTGAGTTTACCTAAAGTTCACTTAGAGTTGATCTAGAGCTTATTTGGCTACTTAATTTATTCCAACTTAATACCAACTGAAGTACAAATTATGGAAGAAGTAAGCAGTGAATCCTCACCCCGCCCCCTACCTCATCTCCCCTTACCTCATCTCCCCTTACCTCATCTTATAGCCCAGGGAAAACTACCAGGAGACTCAGTTCAAGCTTGTAGTTGTGAGCGATCGCCGCAAGTTCCTATCTCTCATATCCCCCAAAATATTTCCCAGAATATTTCTCAGAATATTTCTCAGAATATTTCCCAGAGCTTCCACGTTGCCCCCAATCTAGTTAGTAGTGTGCGCTATGCCTGGGCAGGGGTGAGTTATGCTTTTTTTACCCAACCTAATTTTCGGCTACATCTGGCGATCGCTTGCTTGGCTTTAGGCTTAAGTATTTACCTTCAGCTTTCAATGATCGAGGTGGCGATTATTTGCCTAACTATCGGCGCAGTGCTAGTGATGGAGCTTTTGAATACAGCCCTAGAAGCGGTAGTAGATTTGAGTGTGGGGCAGACCTATCACCTCTTGGCAAAAATTGCAAAAGACTGTGCAGCGGGTGCTGTACTAATTTCCGCTTTTGTCTCGTTAAGTGTGGCTGCCTGTTTGCTAATGCCCCCTTTGTGTACTCAGTTAATGGCGTTGGGCATTTAATTAATCTGCCAAAGACGAACAGTCCTATCGGCTGAAGAACTAGCCAGCACCTTCCCATCTGGGCTAAAACTTAAAGCGATCGCCCAGTCTGTATGTCCTTGTAACTTCTCTAACTGTTTCCCTTGTAGATTCCAAATTCTGACCGTTTGATCTTCAGAAGTAGTTGCCAAAAGATTGCCATCAGGGCTGAATCTTACCTGTCGCACGATTCCTTTGTGACCTCGCAATTGATAAAGTTCTTTGCCATTAATCGACCAAATTCTCGCCGTACGATCATTGCCGGCAGTTGCTAGATGTTTTCCATCAGGACTGAAGTTGACTGAGCGCACCGCATCTCTATGCCCTTTCAGTTGATTCACTAATCTACCTTGCAAATCCCATAATCTTACATCTCCGTCTGCTCCAGCCGTAGCAATTAATTTACTCTTAGGATTGAAGCTGGCAGCCCATATAATTCCCTGATGTCCGCTGAATTTAGCGATTACTTGTCCATTTAGATTCCAGAGTTTTGCGGTTCCATCCGAAGAAGAAGTGAGAATCGATTTACCATCCGCACTGAATGCCACAGTATTTACCCAGTCTGAATGCGCCTGAAATTCACGCACTAGATTTCCTAGCAAATCCCAAACTCTCACTTTGCCATCTTGAGTACCAGTAATAAAAGTTTTGCCGTCATTACTAAAACTAGAATGCCAAACAATCTGAGCGCCTGGCTTAGTTTCACGCAAGAGATTCCCCTGTCGATCCCAAATCTTGGAAGAGCCATCAGAAGCAGAAGTGAGCATTTGACTGCCACTAGGATTGAAGCTAACGCTGGTTATACTTCTATTATGTGCCTTGATCTGCGCTAATTCTCTTACTCGCATTTCCGCCACTAGCTGCTGATTTGCTATTAGTCTTTGTTGAAAGCTGAGCAGACGAGGATCGAAGTTAGAATGAGAATTAGAAAGAGCAGAATTAGAATTTGGAATGGAATTAATCGAATTATTAGTTGAGTGAGCGTAGGCACCTATAATTAGCGCAGCGATCGCGGCAAGAAGTAAACAAACTACAAATAGCGCCAATTTCAAATAGAGAAAGTGAGTTACTTGAGCCACCCCAGAATTACGGCTAGATTGATCGCTTTTTCGCCTGATCTGCTTAATCTTAATAACCTGGCGGAGGCTGCGCTTAAAGCCGAATTGGGTGCTGCGGGTGCTACTCATATCGCTTGATGATCGCTAAGGATCGAAGGGGATTGAAATGGATACTCGCCCAACTTAGCAAACTGATCAGCTAGCGATCGCTTTCTCACCTAGGATCACCATAATTCTTAAACCAGGTTTACCTTCCGTTACTTAATTTGGATCTTTAGTTGATTTTCAGTAAAGTTTTGTATGAATATTTTGTGATATTTTCCTAGAGAATTTGATTAACCCTATACATTTACAATTGTTTACAATATAGGAAACGCGCAATTAAAAAAGGCTGGATTTATGACGGCGATCGCTCCCCAATCCTCTGAATTACCTAGATT
>JBBRVV010000322.1:0-3223 GCA_038246525.1 Pseudanabaenales cyanobacterium | reverse complement strand
TTCGGATCACCCGTGATCACAAAAACCGTCCCAGTTTTGGGCTTGCCTTTGTCACTGGCATTAGCACTAGATTTTGGATCTGTTTTCAGCTTTGACTGTTGAGTATTCGCGGCATCTTTAGGCGGTTGTGTTGGTCGTCCTACTGCTTCTAGTGCTGTTTCTGCGATCGCAATTTGACGCTCTTGTTTACCTGAAAACTGCACTCTAGCCAACTGACCGCTACCAAGCTTATTGT
Source organism: Pseudanabaenales cyanobacterium (assembly GCA_038246525.1). Lineage (GTDB taxonomy): Bacteria > Cyanobacteriota > Cyanobacteriia > Pseudanabaenales > Pseudanabaenaceae > JANRLH01. The sequence goes on along the minus strand of JBBRVV010000322.1, from coordinate 2,988 downwards.
CCCGATTCGGAACCACTACTTCCACAGGAATCAATCTTGCGACAGGATCAGCCACTGGCGAAATCCGTCTAACTGTTCCTGTAAACTTTTGATTTGGGAAAGTATCAAAGCGAACATTTACTGATTGATTTGGGCGCACTTTGCTAATTTCTAATTCTGAAATCTGGACAATCACCTTAACCTGACTAAAATCTCCCAGTTTCACAACGTCATTACCTGCAAATAGAAGATTTCCAGTTTCACTAACGCGCTCTAGGACAACGCCACTAATCGGCGCAGTAATCGTGGTATAGGATTGACGCTCCTGCTCCCTTAATTTGATTGCCTCCTGCGCTAAAACTCTTTGCGAACTTGCGCCTACTGTCTGCTGTTGTAAGATAATTTGTTGTTCCGCCGATCGCAATGCTTGTTCTGCTGATCGCGCTTCAGTAATCGCATTTTCTGCCGTTTGAGAAGTAACTGCTCCTTCTTTAGCCAACAGGATAAAGCGATTAGCATCAGCTTGTGCTTGCTTATATTGCAGTCTAGCCCGTTCCACTTGAGCGCGAGCATTGCCAACCCCAGCCCTTGCTTGGGAGACTTCGGATTGTCTGGCGGCAACCTCTGCTTTAGCCTGAAGCACAGTTGCCGAGAGGACTGCATCATCCAATTGAGCGATTGCTTGTCCATTTTTAACGCGATCGCCCACATCTACCTTCAAATCTAGCAAACGCCCTTCTAAACGCGATTTCACCGATACTTCTCTTATGGGAGCAGTAGTACCTGTATATTCATTTTCATCTTCAAGAGCCTCTAAAGTAGCGATCCCGACATCTACGGCTATAACAGGTTTTTGGCTCTGCATCTGAGCTTGAGATGAATCTTTGTTATTTTGAGAACTACAACTCGCAATTGCACCTGTTAAGCTAGCGATCGTTGCTAATATCCAAAAAGCTTTCATAGAGGTGAATATAAGCTAGTGTTAGTTTTTCTAACGATATCTTAAGCGATATTAATTTACTTTGTGAGGTTGTTATAACTACTCAGCCCAAAAAGAATTCTCTAGATCCATAGCAAAAGCTGTGCTCAGACGAAGTTACAAGAGTTTTGAACTAGTATTTTAATTTGCAATAACTAATTCTTATTGAGAATGAAGGTTCCATTTCCCCGAATAATGCGAAAAAAAACTACATATAGTGTTACTTCTTATTAATTAACATTACCCTAATTTAATTAATCATTTGAGAGCGAAGCTTTAATTGATTCCAAAGCAATAGCTGCTGCTTCCTGTTGTGCCGCTTTAATACTTTTCCCTTCGCCTCCCCCCCAAAATTGATCATTTAACCACACTTCAGCCTGAAAAATATGTAGGATTGGATCGATTTCTCGATTGCGATATTCGGGTAACTTCTTCCAGTGGGCTTGGGTAAATTCTTGTAGCGCTTCTTTAAAATTCCCTAGGGCAGGTTTTTCTAGCAATGCGATCGCTATTCTGTGCAAATGTGGATATAACCAGGGACAGACCAAGTTTAAATCATTAGTACTGAGGTAAAGTGCACCCATAACCGCTTCTAAAGCATCTGCTAAGCGAGTCTGCCTTGCTTTTGGTTCTAGTTTCACACTCTCAGAAGCAACCAGGTAAAGATCTAGTTCGTAGGTTTCAGCGATCGCCGCTAAGGTTTGGTCACTAACTAGATTGGATCTCAAGGCTGCCATTTCGCCAAGGGAGCGATGATTGAACTCCTGCCTCAAAAACAAAGTAGTAGCTAGGCGCAACACACTATCTCCCAAAAACTCTAGGCGGTCATTATTGTAAGTTTGAGAAAAAGTAGGATGTACCAGGGCACAATCTAGTAGGGACCAGTCTATATTGACCGATATAGGGGCGAGGATACCAAGGGACTCAGCCAATCGCTTTAGCTCCCGTAGACGGCGTGGATCAATCATTTGCTACTTAAAGAAATTTAATTGGAGAGTGTCATCCGCTCTAGTAAGATTACATAAATCTAAATTGCAGTTCAAAGGATTGTACTAGACATAACAATGCTAAAGCGAATACTCTCGATTTTATCTATGGTCGTGCTCAGTTTAATCACTTGCTGGGGGATTGTTGCCTGTGATACTACTTCTCCTTCTTCCCAAGTACCAAAGCCTGCCGAAACTAAGGCTATGGGTGGCGTAGTAGATGAGTTGAGAATGGGTTCCCTACTACCGATCACTGGGGATCTTTCCGCAATTGGTACTCCTATGAGTAGGGCGATTGATCTTTTAGTAGATACGGTCAACAAATGTGGTGGGGTATTAGGAAAGCCAATTTCCTACTTTAAGCAAGATGATCGCACCGATCCAACCGCAGGTGCTGAAGCAATTACCAAATTAATTCAAATAGATAATGTCGGCGCAGTAGTGGGTGCCTACGCTAGTAGTGTATCTACGGCAGGAATCGCGATCGCTTCTCCGAATAAAGTAATGATGATTTCCCCAGGTAGTACTAGTCCTGTATTTACCCAAAGGGCAAAGGAAGGTAAGTTTGATGGATATTGGGCACGCACTGCACCGCCTGATACCTACCAAGCTGCTGCGCTGGCAAACCTAGCTTATACAAAGGGCTTGCGGAAAATTTCTACCTTAGTGATCAACAATGACTACGGTGTAGGATTTGAAAAAGTATTTGTCGCCGCTTTCAAGCAACTAGGGGGGGAAATTTTGAATGAGGTGAATCCTACCCGCTATGATCCAAAGGCTGCTACCTTTGAAGCTGAAGCTAGAGCCGCATTTAGCAATAAACCCGATGGCGTAGTTGCAGTACTTTATACCGAAACTGGCGGCTCAGTGATCAAGGCTGCCTACGAGTTAGGCTTGACCAAGGATGTATCCATTTTACTGACTGACGGTGTACAAACCGAGGATTTTGCTAAGGTGGTGGGTAAAAGTCCTGACGGTAAGCTAATCCTAGCGGGTGCTATAGGTACAGTTCCTGGCGCAGATGGTAAATCACTAGCTGACCTA
>JBBRVV010000321.1:0-3225 GCA_038246525.1 Pseudanabaenales cyanobacterium | reverse complement strand
TGCTTGACTGCTTATCGGCTTGCGCCAAAGTATCGGGAGACACCTTTGCCTTTACATCCGTACAGCCCAAAAGGAATACTGTAACCAGAATCAAACCCAAGCTCAAAATTCTGCTCAACATTTGGATTAAGTTTGCTTAAAAGCGATTATTTCAACGCAACATACTCTAGCATTTTGCCAGTTAGAACTTACATTTAGCTATGGGCGATACTTTGCCAAAATTGCTTCGAGACGCTGGAAGGTAGCAGCAGGAACCTTACCCAGATCGGTCAAAATGGCAGTCTTGAGCGCTTCATGGGCGGCAGAAACAGGTGAATTGTTAGCCAAGCGCTCCACCGTAGCTAATATGATTTTCTGGGCATTAGCAGCATTGCGATGCAGATTTTCAATCACCATTTCTACGGTTACGCTTTCATGTCCTTCGCGCCAGCAGTCATAGTCGGTTACCAGCGCTAGAGTAGCATAGGCAATTTCCGCTTCTCTGGCTAGTTTTGCCTCAGTCAAATTGGTCATACCGATTACCTTCGCCCCCCAACTGCGATAGAGGTGGGATTCAGATTTAGTCGAAAAGGCAGGGCCCTCCATACAAAGATAGGTGCCCCCCTGGTGGACTTTGGCTTCTCCCAAATCGATAGTTGCGGCGGATTGAGCTAGTTCTGCAGCTAAAACCTGACAAATAGGGTCGGCAAAACCGATATGAGCAACGATTCCCTCACCAAAAAAAGTGCTAGGGCGGTTTTTAGTACGATCAATAAACTGGTCTGGGATCACAATATCTAGTGGTCGAGCTTCTTCTTGCAAGGAGCCAACCGCTGAGGCTGAGAGTATATATTTCACACCCAGGCTTTTAAGCGCGTAGATATTGGCACGATAGGGAACTTCGGTGGGTAACAGATGGTGCGATCGCCCATGTCTGGCTAAAAATACTACTTTCATCCCTGCCAGCTTGCCCAAAATCAAGGCATCTGAGGTTTTGCCAAACGGGGTATCTACTTGGAGTTCTTCTACTTCGGTGAGGGCTTCCATCTTGTAAAGTCCACTGCCGCCCAAAATGCCAATAGTTGCGATCGCTGTCATGAATTTAGCCTTAACTTTAGTTCAAGTAATTTTCACCCAAGAGTTAGATATTTAACTGAGATTTTGTAAAATAATTTCCACCTAACAAGTCAAGGGATTTAACCTGGGATTTAGTAAAAAAATAGCTTTAATTTAGATTCAAGCTAACATGAGGCGAAAGTTGTCACAAGTGACCGCCTATTTGGAGTAAAAAATTGCGAAAATTTGTGATGTAGAGTGGTAAATTTGCATTTAATACTATGCTCGATATGGCTGGTTAATATTGCTTGTTAAATTTTAAGGGCGGCGTTTTGTGCGTTTTTGCACAAGGGGGCTAATTTAAACTACACCCGAAAACACTAAAAAATAATGCCATCTCCTTATCACACCTCCATCGATATTAGTGATGAAGCCCTAGAAATGTTCCACGGTTGGACAGGCTTCAATACCCATACAGATACCAGCAGTAACACCAAGTTCCAGATGCGGGATTTTCATATTGATCTAGGTATGGCAGTCTTAGGCTTTGCCGTACTCTGTGATTGGACAGTGCGATCGCGCAAATTTGAATTTAAGGGCACAACTAATATTCTTTACGAGTTGCGAGGATTCTCGCCTCCCAAGGATGTCCCCCTCTATCGTCAAAACTGTAGCGAAGAAATCGCCTTATTTCTGCATGGCAGACTGATTCGCTCAGTAGACTTATTGCGTACCTGCTCCCGCTTTTCGGGGGTACCACACTTGCACGTCATTTGTGCCCAAAATTTTTATGTTATGAGTGGCATTTGGCGACCCTATCAAAATAAGCTGTGGATGTTTCCAGTGGATGAAGTTCAGCCCGAAATTATGGCTAACCGCTGATGTTAAAAATCGATCAAGCTCAGAATTTTTTGTTTGCAGCTTCGCTTTTTCCCTATTTAGCTTTTCTGTGGTTTGCCACTAGATCGGGGAAATTCCCTACCCTTGCGCTTTGGGGATTCTATGGCACTTTAGTCTTTGTGGCGATTACTATCCCCGCAGGACTCTATGCGCTGCAAACCTACAATACGACCTTAGCGAATATCGATTGGTTGCATGGTAGTGCGGAATCGGTTTTGACCTTAGCGAATGTCCTAGTGGTAGTGGGATTCAAGTTGGCAAAGGATCAAGTTCAGTCTTCAAAATAAAATTTCTAAGTTTGCTAAAGGAAGTTCGATAGGTGCTTTGCGCCATAATCGTTTCAATACAAGGCTTTCAATTTCTTAAATCGATAAAATCATCTCGCCATTACCCACTGTCTCTCAGCAAGCTCCGAAAGCTCCGAGTAAAATTGATAAATACAACTTTTTAATTTAACTAAAAAAAATGAGCCAAATTCTGACATTTTTGGGTAAGGGTGGGGTTGGCAAGACAACTATAGCGATCGCTTTAGCACGAGGATATGCTAATCAAGGGAAGAGAGTGCTGCTAGTAGGACAAGAAGCAGATGGCGGTTTGAATATTCATGGCAAAATTCTCACTTGTGAACCTCAGGAAATTGCGCCTAATCTTTCTGCCGTGCAGCTTCAAGTAACTACCCTCCTTGAGGCATATTGGGAAAAGATGAAGGCAATGGAAACTAAGTTTTTACGCACGCCGTTTTTCCAAGAAGTATATGGACAAGAGCTAGGAATCCTGCCAGGCATGGATCAGGCATTAGCTCTAAGTTGGCTAAGAGAAAGAGATAGTGAGAATAAATACGATTTGATTATTTACGATGGTTCGGGTGATTTGCTTACTTTGCGAATGTTGGGAATGCCAGAAATTTTGGGCTGGTATTTGCGCCGTTTTCGCCAGGTTTTGACAAATTCTGCCATGGGTCAAGCTTTATCGCCCTTTGTAGAGCCAATGCTCAGAAGCATTATGCAAGTCTCTGGAGATATTTCCCAACAAACGGGACAGATGACCGATATTTTGAACCTGGGACAACAGGCAGTGAATAATCCTGAGCGGGTGGCGGCTTATTTGGTTACTACTAATGAGGCTAGAGCGATCGCTGCGGCTAAATATCTCTGGGGAAGCGCACAGCAAGTTGGCTTGACCATTGGAGGAGTGCTGGCTCAAGGAGAAATCGCTAAATCAGAGTTTGCGCCATTGCCAATAGTTTCTCTGGCAGAAAATATTCAAGAATTAATCCTACCTGACTATGCT
>JBBRVV010000320.1:0-3226 GCA_038246525.1 Pseudanabaenales cyanobacterium | reverse complement strand
GTATAGGCAGCCGCATTTACGATTAAATCTGGCTTAAGCTGTAACACTTTTTCTCTAATTGCTTGAGAATCACTTAAATCTAAACCAGTGCGATCGTAAGCGATAACTTCGCCTAAACTACTGAGAGACTTTTGCAATTCCCAACCGACTTGACCAGTTGCACCTGTGAGCAGGATTCTCAGCCTGCGGTAATCTCTGAAGCGATTTAAGTTAATACTTCTTCCAGTTTGTGTTGATTCCATAGTTTTTGATAGAGACTTGAAGAAAGTAAAAGTTGATCATGAGTACCTGTATCCACGATTCTGCCAGCTTCCATTACCAAAATGTGATCGGCATTGGCAGCCGCAGAAAGCTTGTGGGTAATAAAGATCACGGTTTTATCTTTCGGCAAGCTAGCAAAAATATTGATCGCTGTTTGATTATCCACACTGGAAAGCGCGTCATCTAGCAATAAAATCGGTGCTGCCACTAATAAAGCACGAGCCAAGGCAGTACGCTGACGCTGTCCGCCTGAGAGGGTAATACCCCGCTCTCCCACTATGGTTTGGTACTTTTGCGGAAAGTTGAGAATCTCCGATTGGAAATATGCTCGATTAGCACAGTCCTCGACCATCCCATCTGTGGCTTCAGGATTACCATAGCGAATATTGTTAGCGATCGTGGTACTAAATAGGAAGCTTTCCTGGGGTACATAGGCAATCAAGCCGCGCAAATCGTGAATTTTGATTTGGGTAAGGTCAATGTCATCAATGAAGAGCTGCCCAGGTGCCAGCTCAAGCAGACGCGGCAGCGCATTCGCCAAAGTAGATTTACCACTGCCGACTGAGCCAATAATTGCTACGGTTTCGCCAGGTTCAATTACAAAATTCAGATCATTTAGCGCAAGTTGTTCTGACTCAGGGTAGCTAAAGCTTAAATGTCTAGCTTCAATTCTGCCGACAAAAGGCTTGGGATTACTGTCGGGCAGCTGAACCTGCCATTTTCCAGGCTGGATTTCGGCAATCGCTACCGCATCTTCAGGATTAATATTAGCGATCGGTTCTGCCAGAATTGCTTCTACGCGGTCAATACTTACTTGTCCTCTTTGGTAGGTAGTAATCGTAAAGCCCAGCAGGGCGGTTGGAAAGATCAAACGCTCTACCAAGATCAGTAGCGCCAAAAGGTCACCAATTTTGAAACCGCTTTCAGGATTCGCTAGCATTTCGCCACCAAACCATAATAGAAATAGCAGACTGACACTGGCAATTCCGCCCAGTAATGGGAAAAGGAAATTTCTTGTTCTTGCCATGTCTAGGTTAGCTACTAGCAACTCTTGATTCAAAGTGCCAAATGCACTGCGTTCATTCCCTTCCTGGGCGTAGGTTTTGATTAAGGTGATGCCACTCATATCTTCTTGAATTAAGGTGCTGACATCCGCCAATTTCTCCTGCACCGCCAACTGTTGATCTCGCAACTGTCCACTAAATGACTGGACAATCACTAACATCAAAGGATATGGGGCAATAGACAGCAGGGTCAGCTTGACATCGATCGACAGCATCGCTGGCAAAGTCATGACATAGGCAAAGATCGTATTTACCAAGCTCAAAATCGCAAATCCCAATAGCCGCCGCACACTATCAACATCATTGGTACTAATACTAATCAAGTCTCCTGCTGGATGCTTGGCAAAATAGCTCGGCGGTAATTTCAAAATATGCTGGAATAACTTTTGCTTAAGATCAAACTCCACTGAGCGCCCGATGCCAAAAATCCACAGCCTCGAAGCCATTCGCATCGCCCACATCAGGGAGGCTAAAACCAAAATAATCAAGGCATAGTTACCAACTTTGGCAGCGCTAAAATTAGTTTGTAACTCTGCCACCGCCGAGCGAATTAAAAGCGGAATGTAGGTTCCTACTCCATTCACGATAAATAAAGCGGCAAACCCAGCAAACAAGGGGGGATAGTAGGGGCGAATATAGGAAATAATCTGCTGAAATTGCGATCGCGCCATGAAATGTATGCTGATTCTTAGGGCTTATCTGGTCGGCTTTTCCAGTATAGGTGATTGACTAATGCTCAAGATCGCCCAAATCAACCTAAACTAATTACTAGAAAACTAGGGGTGCAGTTAAGTTATGAAGTCTAAGTCAGTCTTGATCGGGATTGCCATTTTAGCGTCAGTGATGTTGTTGCTCAGCTTTATCAAGGTTTCTAGCCTTTGGGCAGCCAGTCCTGGAAATTTATTGGCGGGAGTAAATTCTAAACCGATGGCAGCTAAGTTTTTGCCTAAGCGATCGCCCCTGGTTACTTCTTTTTTAGTCAATCCTGATCGGTTGGCCCGCTATGTGCAGCTAAACCTCAAGCCAAGCGATCGCCGCCAGTTTAGTGACGAGATCAGCCAATTAAAGCAAACACTAAGTCAGCAATGGCTGCTAGATTATGATCAAGACCTGCGCCCCTGGCTCGATCAAGAAATCACCCTGGCAGTCACTACCCCAGATTTAGATCGCGATCGCCAAAATGGTTGGCAACCAGGCTATTTGCTAGCTTTATCTTCTAAAGATTTAGCCTTAACCAAATCAAAAATCGAAAAATTTTGGCAAAGACAAGCCGTAAATGGCGCTGATTTAGAATTTGAACAGTTCCAAGGCATCTCAATTATTGCCACCAAACCTAATGCCAAGCTCAATACCAATCAGAGCCTAGCTGGAGCAGTTTTCGGCAAGTTTGCCTTGTTTGCCAATGACCCGCGCGTCATCCGTAATGCGATCAATGATTTGCAAGTACCCGACCTTTCTCTTAGCAGCCTAGCAGACTACCAACAGGGAATAGAGAGCCTAGAGGCTGCGCCGATCAATCTTTCCTTTGTGAATGCTTCGGAGTTAGCTGAGTCAGATCTTGGCGATTTTGGCGAACGGTTTCTGCCGATCAAGTTGAATTTAGACGATCTTAACCAAAACCTTCAGGATCTCAAGGATCTTAGAGGTGGCTTGACGATCGGTTTGGGCTTGACCAATCAAGGGCTAAGAGCAGAGACAATCCTATCCTTAGATCAGCCCACCAAGTTTTCGACTGTACCAATTCATAAATTACAAATAGCAGAATTTGTATCGGGCGGCACTACTCATCTAGTTGGTTACGATTTAAATCGCACCTGGCAAGAATTGAAACAAACCCTAGCCGCCTATCCTGGTTTAGCTCAGGCTTTTAACAAACTGTCTGCTAATTTTGACCGCCATGT
>JBBRVV010000319.1:0-3236 GCA_038246525.1 Pseudanabaenales cyanobacterium | reverse complement strand
TTCGTTATAAGGGTTTCGTTATTTGGAAATAAATCGATAGGATGCCGAAGGTCATGCCCAATCAGAGGCTCAGTTTTTGGCAATCCAGCCACATTAAGCCAAGATTGATTATCGCTTTAACTTCTTGTTAGCTGCATTGAGATTCATTAATCGGCGCGAATAGCAAGCTTAAACTATTAATTGGCATGAGTTGGTACAAAACTCAGAGCTTTGCCTCGCACTTGAGAATTCACTTTACCTTTAGAGAAAGCAATCTCACCATTTACAAAGGTGGTATCTACCCAACCAGTGAGCGACCAGCCCTCAAAAGGACTCCAGCCACACTTAGTTAGTAAGCGATCGCGACTTACAGGTTTGAAATTTTCTAGATCAACCAAAATTAAATCTGCATCCCAACCAATCCGAATCTCTCCTTTCTGCTCAATGCCATAGGCTTTCGCAACATTGCTACTCATCCATCGACTCACTTGAGCGATTGTACATTTCCCTTCTGTTGACGCAGTTAGCATTAAAGCGAGTGAAGTTTCTACTCCAGGCATCCCTGATGGGATATGAGCGGGTTCTAAAAAAGCAGAGGGGGCATTAGTTTCTGCCTTAAGATCAATCAGCGGGGCAAGTCCTTTTTCGGCAAGGGTATGGGGAGCGTGATCGGTAGCGATAAAATCTAAGATGCCATCCTGTAAACCTTGCCACAAAGCTCTATTATCGGCAAGCGATCGCAAGGGGGGATTCATTTGAGCCAGGGTACCGATGCGATCATAGTCGTTGGTACTCATGACTAAATGCTGGGGCGTAACTTCCGCTGTAATTAACGGGGTTTTATATTGGCGCAAATAGGCGACCTCTTCGGCGGTGGAGAGATGCAGAATATGGAGACGGCGATTATATTTGCGGGAAAGCTGAACCGCTTTTTGGGTGGCTAATAGCGCAACTTCATTATCTTGAATTTGGGAATGGAGAGCTATATCAGGATTTATCAGCTGATCTACTTGGAATAATTTACGCCTAGCGGCAATTCGTTCTTGATCTTCGGCGTGAACGGCAATTAAGCGATCGCCATTGGCAAAAATTTGTTCAAGTACCTCAGATTGATTTATTAATAGATCGCCTTTCATTGAACCCATAAAAACTTTAATGCCGCAGGTAGGATTGGCAGAGTTTAATTCGGCGAGATTTCTACCGTTGGCACCAATAAAAAATCCATAATTAACTACGCACTTCTGCGCCGCCCGTTGTAGCTTATCGTCTAAGGCTATTTGATCGGTAGTTAAGGGCTTGGTATTTGGCATTTCCAAAAAGCTAGTAACTCCTCCTTGGGCACAGGCATGGCTGGCAGCTAGTAAGTCTTCCTTGTGTTCTAAGCCAGGCTCGCGAAAATGTACTTGGGGATCGATTACGCCTGGCATCAGGATCAAGCCCCGGCCATCGATAATTTCTGCTCCATTATCAGGAATATGTTCAGCGATCGCGGCAATTTTGCCATGCTCAACTAATACATCTAACTGAGTAAGTTCGCCATTGGGAAGCAAGACGCGGCTTTGTTGAATTAATCGGCTCATGGCAATGACATAATCAATGGATACATAAATAACAATTTAACTTGCTTTTAGCGGGTTTCACCAGGTTATCGCAAGGAAGGGATGGATTACCATTGGATAAATTTATGAATACAGTTGGGTTTGAGAAAAATACTGGCCGTGGTAAATTTCCTTGGTTGTTGCTACTTAGTGTGATTGGCTGGTACTTGCTCTATAGCTTAGGGCTGTGGGCTGCCCATCAACTACCCCTTGATTGGCTAATTGCGGTCACAACGGCAACTCTTCTGGCGGCAGCGATCGCTACTTCTCAACTTTTGTCAATTCCCCTATTTCTACTAGCTACTTGGCTGCTTGCGGTGCGTTTATTGATTGATAGCTTGATTGCGCGGGGTAGTGAAGATTTTGGTCAGTTAGTGCATCGATCCTTGAATAATGGTTGGCAAGGAATGGCTATATCGGCGGCACTCACTTTGCTGTTATCCTTATTTTGGTTTTCGCCGCTATTTTTTGTGGAAAGAAGGATGAGAAGGCGACATTTTCTTAGAGGCAGAATTTTTTTGAGCTTAGCGATCGCCAGTTGGTCAGGCTTAGGTTTAGGTTGGTTAATTAGTCGCACTTTGGGAGCATGAATCATGACTAACACAATTTTAATTACAGGTGCGTCTTCGGGTATTGGCAAAGCCACAGTGGAATATTTTGCCAAAAAAAAGTGGCAGGTAATCGCTACCATGCGTCGTCCAGAAAAATCCCTTGAATTAGCTCAGCTAGAGAATGTAATTTGTTTGCGTTTAGATGTGAATCAGCCAGGATCAATTCAGTTAGCAATTGACCAAGCGATCGCTCATTTTGGTAAAATTGATGTAATTGTGAATAATGCTGGTTACGCTGCGGTCGGAGCATTTGAGGCGGCAAGTATGGAAGAGATACAGCAACAATTTGCGACAAATGTATTTGGTTTGATCAATGTTACTCGCGCAATTCTGCCCTATTTTCGGCAGCAACGCCAAGGCAAAATCATCAATATTTCTTCGATCGGTGGCAGATTAGCATTTCCAATTTATAGTCTCTATCATGGCACTAAGTGGGCAGTGGAAGGTTTTTCTGAATCTCTGCAATATGAGCTTTTGCCTTTTAATATTCAAGTGAAATTAATTGAACCGGGCGCAATCAAAACTGATTTCTATAGTCGTTCGCAAACTGTCTTCGCTAAACCTGGTTTAACCGATTATGATCGCTATCAAGAGAAAGTATTAGCGAATATTCAGAAAGTAGAAGCGAATGCGCCAGAGCCAATTGTGGTGGCTAAAATGATCTTTCAAGCAGCAACAGATCAGAGTAATCGCTTGCGCTATAGCGTAGGGAATGGAGTTCCAATTTTATTACTGTTCCGTCGGCTATTGCCTCAGACTTGGTTTAGAGCGATCGTGCAGCGCTCTCTGGGATAACCTGGGATAAGATTTAGGAACTACAATTTTGATTGTTGATCGAGCGATCGGGCATAATCGTATTGCATAAACGCGATTTGAGCATTTGATTTGGGTTAAAAATCGCTCCAGAGAGATTGGCATTCTCTAGATTTGCACCGCCTAATTCTGCTCCATTTAGATTTGCTAGAGATAAATTCGCATTTCTTAAGTTGGCATTGCGCAAATTTACGCCAACTAGTTGAGCATTAGTCAAATCGCTATTGGTCAAGTC
>JBBRVV010000318.1:0-3260 GCA_038246525.1 Pseudanabaenales cyanobacterium | reverse complement strand
TCCCAAGCAACTATCAAATTTGTATCTGCAAACTCTGATTTGACAAATTTTGGATTACAGAGTCAGGTTGAAGTAGGCAAAAAACTATACTATATCGCTAAATCTTCACGATTTGGGAACCCTTTTAAACCAGTTCACCCTATTTATCATGCGTTGCTATCTCATGTTACATTTTCAGGAGAGAATCTAGAGCCTGTTTGGGTAAATGTCAAGGGACAGTCAGCGATCGCATGGTTAAAGCACAAAAACGAAAAGATCCTCCTAATTGGCTTAAATGTAGAAGAAGAAATTATTCGGCATCGCCAAGGAGATCCTAGCAAAGTCCTTGAGAATAAGACAAAAGGAGATTTTGGATTTGCTCACGAACGTGCTAACTACCTGTTTGAAGATCAGATACATCCGCAATATTCTACTTACCCTTGGGCTGACTATTTGGGATTTTTCCTAGCTGAAACTTTCTCACGTCTGAGTGGTTATCCACTTATTGAGAGTCTACCCAAAGGAGCAAAGGGATCTGTGATTTTAACAGGGGATGATGATCAAGCCTATCTAGAAAAGTATGACAAACAGCTAAGCCTAATTGGTGATTGTCCAATTACTTATTTACTAGTGCCTCAAACAAAACATACTCTAGAAACTTTAGCGAAAATGCCAAACAATGTCGAAATTGGCTTGCATCCTGATGCTCTAGAACATCCCGATCAATACGATCAATTATGTACAGTCCAAGCAAATTTCATCCGTCAATTATCCCGTAGATCTGTGCGTACTCTTCGGAATCACGGCTACCTTGATAAAGGATACCTTGGACATCTAAAAGCTTGGGAAGAGAACAAGATCGGGTTAAGTGTTAATTACTCTAAAGCCGATGGAACAGTAATGACTGGTTCTCTTTTGCCTATGAAAATGAGAAGCTACGATAATAAATGGTCAAATCTTTACGGTCTGCTTACAGCATTTGGGGATGGCATGATTTTTGCGCTTAACTGGACGGAAAAACAGGCAGCAAAGCGAATAAGGGAGCTAGTTCGTCAAATAGAGTCTTCTGTGCCAGGTGTTTTAGTGTTTAATTTGCACCCCCAGAATATAGACAGTACTCGATATCTTCACAAAGAAGTCATACTACTTTCTCAACGACCTAGTTGGATTGCCTTTGGCTTAGATAGCTATCTTGACTGGTTATACATGTTAGATAGTATCAAGATTGAATCCACTGAGACAGGATTTGTATTGAAATCAAATCAATCTGTTCGCGATCTAACTGTTCGTTATTTTACTGATAATGGGTGGCAAAAGAAAATATTAGTCCCATGGACTAATCAAATTGACTTAGATATTCCTAAATCAATGAAATCTCACTAAATATTGACTCCTTAAGAAAATTTGAGAATGAAAAGTATTATCAAAAAATTGGCTACAAAACTTCCGCTTATTGGAAATAAATTCAAATCATTGATTGAGTTAGAAGCAAGGCAGACAGAATTGCAAGCAGAGTTAGAGAAACTGGAAACTAGAACAATAGAATTAGAGACTACTCTTCTTAAATTCAATGCTTTTTTGGAGCCTTTTCAAAATCTTCAAGATTCTAATCCTAGCATCGATCATCATCCTTGGCATAACCCATATCTCTCACATAGTAATATCAGTAAGTTTCGGAAATATTCAACTGATGTTTGGAGATTTGCCCTTGATTATTTAGAGGCTCATCCCGAACCCCTTAAATGTGCTTTTGCCGTAAATATGGCACAAAACACTTATAAATGGGCAAAACTAGCGCAGAATTACGGCGTGTCGGTTGGTTTGTTTCCTCATCCGATGGATACCAGTGCTGTAAACTTACCTGAATGGGAAGAGTTTGATGGTGAGTTTCCTGATTTGATGGATAAAGAGAACTTCCTTAAAGCATATCCAAACATTCAAGTCCAAGTACCTAGTTTCTCTGTGCCGATGGATGGCTCTGAGTTATATAGTGCATTTAGAAGCTTTTGTTTGGGATCGCGAACTCCATTGCTACGTCTGATGTCTACTTTCCCAACTCTTCGACATGAAGTATTGTTAGCTTATAATGCTTTTTATCCCTACTTCACTGCGGCAAAAGCTTTGTCTGAGTATGATGTGATTTATGCTGCAAGTAATCCCTTAGCTGCATATGCTAGTGGAGTGCCTTATTGTGCGTTCTCTGTTGGAGGAGATCTTCAGTTTGATTGTGGGCGAACTGATGATTTGGGCAAGCTAATGAGCCTTTCATTTAATGCTGCTAGATTTCTTACAATCAGTAATCCTCACGCGATCGGTCATTGTCGCCGACTAGGGTTAACGAATGGAATTTATTTACCTTACCCGATGGATGACTCCATTTACGCTCCAGGTGAAGGGCAGGCACGTAAAATTTGGGAGGTAACCTATGGTGAAGGAGTTTTTGTACTTGCAACTTCAAGGTTAGATAAAAAAGTGAAAGGGCAAAGTGATGAACTTTTCCAAGTTTTAGTTGATGCGGCAAAAATACGCCCAGAACTTCGCTTTATTTTCTTGGCATGGGGCAATAGTCTTCCAGAGTTTCAAACGAAGATTGCCGATTTGGGTATGGGCGATCAATTTATCTTATTGCCACCTGTTGGAAAAAAACGATTGATTGATTACTATCGTTCTTGTGACATTGTGTTAGATCAATTTGTCTATGGCTACTACGGAGCGACAGGATTAGAAGCTGCATCTATTGGCAAACCAATTTTAATCAAATTAAGAGAAGAACAATATATTCCTCTTTATACTGGAGATGTCGCTCCGATGATTAATGTTAGTCAGCCCCGTGAGATATTTGAGGCTTTACTTAGGTTAGTGGATAATCCTGAGCTGCGTTTTCAGATTGGTAATGATGTCAGGAACTGGTTGGTAAGAAATCATGGAGAAAAGAAAACTATGCCGATACTTTTAGGCTTATTGCGTCTTGCTGCTGATCGATTCGCTCTGCCCAAAGATTTAGTTAACCCTCTATGTCAAGATCTTAGTTCAGAAGAAGAAATTTATTATAATATCAGTAGACAAACGATTTGATAAGCTGTTAATATTAAAAACATGAGAATCTTGATACCCACTGCTGGCAATCGCTCCTTGTTGATTAGTGCTTTTCGAGAGCAAAATCAAGTAGAGAAAGTTATAACGACTGAGATTGATGATTTAGCCCCTGGGAATTACTCAGCGCATAAAAGTTATAATGTCCCGCGTTCTAGCGATCCAATGTTCATAGAAATTTTGGAAAG
>JBBRVV010000317.1:0-3280 GCA_038246525.1 Pseudanabaenales cyanobacterium | reverse complement strand
TTGATTTAAGTGTCGCTTCTCGTTCCTCTGACATGTCCCTTCTACAAACGCTCTTACAGACTTCGAATCAAGATTGGGCAATTGGGCTGACTGCTTCCGATCGTCAAAGTGATACTGCGCTGTTGAATACACCTTTCCCGATTTCGCCTGGAGCAGATAGTCAAGGTAGGACTAAGATTTCGGCTTTGCGTTGGTTTCAGGAATATAGCCAGAGAGGAATACAGGAAGTTTTGGCGCTGCGATCGCAGTTGAGTTGGGAAATAGGTATTCTTAATGCCACAATTAATCCTGAGTCTCCAGATAGTCGTTTTTTAGTTGGCGTGGACAAGCCCAGTATGTGAATCAATTTGCACCTGATGCTCTACTTCTATTGCGGGGAGACTTGCAATTAAGCGATCGGCGTTTAGTTCCAATTGAGCAAATTGGCATTGGAGGACAAGAGAATGTACGTGGATATCGCCAAGATTTATTATTAGCAGATAATGGAGTAGTGATTAATGCAGAATTGCGATTACCTGTATTACGGTTAGCACAAGGAGTTTTGCCGGTAGTTCCCTTTAAGGATTTTGGTGTTGCTTGGAATAGTAATGCGAATGCAAGTTCTATTCTAGGCTTAGGGTTGGGTTTATGCTGGCAACAGGGGAATAATCTAACCGTGCGATTTGATTATGGTATTCCCTTAAATAAAGTCGCAACAAGTGGAAGAAGCTCGCAAGAGAATGGGATTTACTTCTCAATTGACTGGCGACTTTTTTAAATCAGAAATATTCTTTTAATGGTGAGAATTTGCAAATGAGAATACTTCAGAAAGTTTATTTAAAATCAGAACCTTTGACTCTTGAAAAGTTTGATGAAATATTACCCCTTCTCACTACAGGAATAGATCTTGATGTAGTGGAATTAAGGTGCGAGGCCCCCACACCCGCAAAATATCTAAATTTTGATTAGGAAGAGAGTAAGATATTTGGCAAATTCAAAAACAAAAAAAAGATGCAGAGATTTCTCCCCACATCCGCAAATTTTATTTGATCCAAACAGCTAGTTGAACAACTAGACCGCTACAGCTTGACGCTTCTTAGGAGAAGAAAGTTCACCTTTTGCATAACGAGCTGCGAAGTCATCCACCGACATCACCTTGATTTTGCTTGCCTTTCCAGCACTTTCAAAAGCAATATAGCGATCGCTACAAACCTTCTGCATATACTTAATCGAAGGCTTTAAGAAGTGACGAGGATCAAACTCAGAAGTATTCTGGGCAAGGGCTTCACGCACAGCCGCAGTGATTGCCAAACGGTTGTCGGTATCGATATTCACTTTACGCACCCCATTTTTGATTCCTTTCTGAATCTCTTCTACAGGTACACCATAGGTTTCAGCGATCGTGCCACCAAACTGATTGATAATCTGCAACAGATATTCAGGAACCGAAGAAGAACCATGCATTACTAGGTGAGTATTTGGCAGGCGGCGGTGAATTTCGGTGATCCGATCCATTGCCAAAACTTCACCAGTAGGCTTACGCGTAAATTTGTAAGCACCGTGACTAGTGCCGATCGCTACTGCCAGCGCATCTACGCCAGTTTGTTCAACGAAGTCCACAGCTTCATCAGGGTCAGTCAGCAATTGATCATGGGAAAGTACGCCTTCCGCACCATGTCCATCTTCAGCTTCACCCATGCCAGTTTCGAGCGAACCCAAACAACCCAACTCACCTTCAACACTTACGCCAACCGAGTGAGCCACTTCCACTACTGCACGGGTAGTTTCCACGTTATATTCATAACTAGCAGGAGTCTTAGCATCAGATTCTAGAGAGCCATCCATCATCACGCTAGTAAAACCGTGGGTAATTGCCGAGTAGCAAGTAGAGGGACTGTTGCCATGATCTTGGTGCATCGCGATCGGAATATTCGGATAAGTCTCTACTGCCGCCAAAATCAAATGTCTGAGGAAGTTCTCGCCAGCATACTTACGCGCACCACGGGAAGCCTGCAGAATAACAGGGCTATCGGCTTCAGCCGCAGCCTGCATAATTGCCTGGATTTGCTCCATATTATTTACGTTGTAAGCGGCAATACCGTAGTTGTACTCGGCGGCGTGGTCTAACAAAAGACGCATTGGAACTAATGCCATTAGGTTTCTCCTAGAAATTTATTTTTATTAAAAGCAGTTGGACTAATCTTAAAACAATATGAAACATTCGACACATCTGCACTTATTTTTCGGGATATAGGGTGAAACTCGAATGCGGGACTGCCCCTAAGCCCTACTGCATCCCATCATCTGGCAATAGACTGTATCACGTCTGGGTTTCTAGGTAATCGCTCTGTCTCCACTCTTTAATTCAACAATTTAGCCTTAAAGTTTGACTTGCCATACCAAAAATTAAATTTTGAGTTATGCTGGATATCTACTAGGGACCGCAACGGTTTCGACGTATTAGCTAAAGCTATCTTGTGATGCAGGTCGAGAGTGATTTATCTCTCGTAAATCAATGAATCGAAAAATAAATGCAAATAACATTGTACCCTTTGCTCGTAAAGCAGCTCCAGTAGCTGTCTAAGAACCACTCCTTAACGGTATACGGTTTCGAGCTTCAACCTTTGACTCCGTTAATTATGGTTGAACTAAACCCCCAACGGATGCCCGTATAGTCTTTCTTCGGTAGGTCTGTATGGAAAGCAATTATCGAAGAATCCTATCGCCTGGGACAAAGGGCGGTTCCTTCCACGAGGATTCTAATACATAAGAGTGGATAAACCTGTGAATGAATGGGAAGTGAGAAGTTAGTGCGGACGGCAGTTCAATTCTGCCCGGTTCCATAAACCTTACAAAATATTTAAGCTCTATTTAACTTCATGTTATTTAGAGCTTTTTTTTTAAGTTTTTTGACGTTGCCTAGAAAGATAGGTGGGGCTTGGGGCGTAGCATAAGTTTTACTATTAAATTGCTAAAATCAGACCTATATCATGTAACGCCACATTTCTGATGTGAAACGTAAGTAAGAAAATATTTAAGAAGTTTGCGCTCTCAGCCAAGCCCAAGGCAGGGTAATTAACTTATTAGAGGTAGATACATAGGCGCGTTTGCCAAAGACTTCATAGTTATTTTGCTCGATCGCATTCAAAATATTGCGATAAAGCATCAGAGAAGACCACACGGGCCAGCGAGAATCGCGACAGAGGGCAGAAATCCCTTTTTCCGCTTGGGTATAAAATTGTCTGGCTCGTTGCACTTGAAACTGCATTAAGTTTTCCCACCTCTCATCTACTACACAATT
>JBBRVV010000316.1:0-3283 GCA_038246525.1 Pseudanabaenales cyanobacterium | reverse complement strand
TTTGCTGCCCACCCCACCCGCCCCAATGGATTTGACCGCCCTGATCGAAACCGTGAAAACTGTAGTTGCGCCCCTGAGTTTACCCCATCGGGTATTGCTTACCAGGGTTGATCCTCGTAGTATCAATGAGGCGCTAGAAGCCCAAAATACGCTGATGGATGTGGGAATTCCTGCCTATCATGCTTTTATTCGGGCATACAAAGCACATGAGCGAGCGGCTTTAGATGGTTTGGCAATCAATCAATGGCGCGGCAAAAATGCTAGGGAAGCGGAAGCAGACTATCGGCGGGTGGTAGATGAACTAGAACGCGATTGGAGCAAAATATGACTACTCGAAAACGTTTGACTGATATGGTGCGCGAAGAAGTACAAAAGTCTGCTGGAGCCGAAGTTTTGACGATTGATCTTGCCGAGACTACCGAGATTAAGCTTGAGACAAAAGATGAAGTTGGTAAAAAACAAGCTGAACTTGGCGAACTTATTCCTTCCCCCAAAAATAATCAAGAATTTGAACCTCAAGAAAATATGACTGGCGACCAAAAACAAGAAATTGCAACTCTCAATCACCAATTAGCCCAAGCAGAAGCCAAGATTACCAGCTTGACTACCGAGCTAAATCAAACTCAATCCTATTTAGCCCAAGCTAGCCAAGTCAAAACCGATTTAGATGCAGCCACAGCCGAAAACCTAGTACTCAAAGCCGAAATTGTGGAACTTCAGGAACAAAATTCGCAACTAGCCAAAACCCAAACTAAAGCTCCCCTAGCCAGAGCCGATCAAGAAAAGCTGCGGATTAGTCAACTTCTGCATCGCCCGATTGGTTCCAACGCAGAGCAAAATCGCATTAATAATCAAAATATTGGCTGGTTTGACTAATGCCTTGGGGATGGTTGGCAGCAATTTTTCTGCTCTGTAGTTTGCAGGGTTGGCTGCTAGGAATCTCTTCAATCTCAATGTTTCTGGTATTTAGTTTATTGATCGGGCTAATTTCGCAAGCGATCGCTAACACTCCAAACTCTACTAATAGTTTCACCGACTTTACTTATTTTCGAGACTTTCCTGTGGCTGCCACCAATGGAATTAAGACTCTATCTATTGTCTGGGCGGGTTTGGTCGGTTGGAATTGGGCTGAGGCAACAATTAATCTTTGGTATCGAGCGATAAATTGGCAAGTAGCGATCGCGGTGGGAAATGTATCTACTCTGGCAACCGCGATCGCTTGGCTTTGGGCAACGGTGGCAGCCGTCCTAGGCAAAAAAATTATAGGCACTAATCCTGCTCGCTTTTGGATTTTAAGCGGTACTTCTTGGCTCGGCATTCTCTTTGGTAAGTTAATTAGTTTATTGTTATAATTATCTGCAATTTATCAATTTCTTAAAAGCTTAATAATAATTTTGTTACTTTAAATAACTTTTTAGCTAATGGGAAAACAAAATATAAATTTACACGTTAGAAAATATTTGGACTACTACTGTGAAATTCCTCATTCTCCAGAATTTGTAATTTTAATGTAAAGTGGGTAGGGCTGAAATCATTTCGCCATCATCCAATGCCGTAGATCCCCCAGTTGCTTTGCAGTTGAGAGGCTTAGTTATTCAAACTGGCTAAATACTTCATCGGATCAAGTTGGAATTCAGCTAACATCTCTTTCCCCGTCCACTTTTGCAATTTGGGCTGATCCAGCGTTGTCGTAACTACCCATAGCATAAAGTTTAGATTCTCTTCCGCTTGTTGCACTTCCCTCGCCGTAGTTAAGAAAGTAATTTCATTACCCAAAAGTCCCTTCACTTCTATGTCTTGGCGTTCTTCAGATTTAAAGCAGCTAAACTTATATCCTAGTCTAGGATTCTCAGGGAATTCTACTGCCCAACCCAGTTGTTCATACTGCTGAATTACCAATTCAATTGCTTGTTTTTCTGCCGCTTTCATTCTCTCCCTTGGCGGTAAGGCTTCTAACTCTAGCTTAACCGTACTTGTTATTTCTATTTGCACTTCTTCAATTTCGGCAGCTTTTACGGCTAAAGCTAATGACTGAATAGAAGACTCAAAAAAAGTCTCAGTAGAAGTCTCAGTAGAAGTCTCAGTAGAAGTCTCAGTAGAAGTCTCAGTAGAAGTCTCAATTAAAGGCTCTGCTTCTTGCCTTTCATTTGGTAAGAGTAAGTTCAGGGATTCAAAAGTTTTGGGCTGCAATAATTTAGGTGCTTGAGAAGCTAATAAAAGCTCACTTTCTTCTTGATCGACTGGAGTTAAGACATCAATCAAGTCTCGCACCTTCAAATAGCGATCAATATTTTCTCTACCCTTATACATCTTGGCGGCTAAACGCAAATCTTGCAAAGCTAGATAATCACTACCATTATTCAACTTTGAATGTGCCAGACCACGATAATAATAACTCTCGATTAAGTCGGGTTTGAGTTTGACTGCCTGGGAAAAATCAGCGATCGCTTGATCATAAGCTTGAGCATTAAAGTGGGATCTGCCGCGAAAATAAAAGGCTTGATCATATTCTGGATCGGCTTGGATCGCATTTCCAAAACTAGCGATCGCTTGAGAAAAATCTCGCAACTTATAAAAAGCCATGCCGCGGTAAAAGTAAGCTTCACTATTTTGAGAATTTAGTTTAATCGCCCGTTCTAGATCCCGTAGCGCTCTTTGCCAATCCTTGAGGTTGTAGTAGGAAATGCCGCGCTTGGTGTAAGCCACCCGATCATAGACAGAGCCAATTTCAATTGCATCACTATAATCAGCGATCGCTTGTTGATCTTCTCCTAGCGCCTGGTAAGCATTGCCCAATCCCACAAAAGCCTTAACGCTATCTGGTTGTGCATCTAATGCTCGACAGTAATACTCAATCGCCTGATCGTGGTCGCGTTTTTGGTTACTTTTTCTGCCTAATTCAATGCAAATATCGACTAAACGAGTGCCGCGATCGCCTGCCGCCATTTCTGCACTATGTTTTTGCCACTCGGATTCTAAAAATGGTACATACTGTTGCCGTAATACCCCACCACCTGCGGCTGGATCGAGCAAGGCTCCATCAAAGGCAGGATTTCGCTTGAGTAGATCGGTGCGAAGCGGTAACTCAAAGTCAACAAAGCAATCCCATGCTAGCCACACCACAAAATTCCCCGCAGTTGAGTCGTAGTCATAGGCCTCACTAAGATTCTGAAAGCGTCGATCTTTGAGCCTTAGCTGATAGCGTTTCTCGGCAGGCACCACATATCCCGAAGCAAAGTAACCATTGGGCTTGCCACCAACTCTTTTGACAAAGGCGCGATCG
>JBBRVV010000315.1:0-3285 GCA_038246525.1 Pseudanabaenales cyanobacterium | reverse complement strand
TATTTGATAGCTCCATTGCCCCCATTGAGGCACTAATAGATTTGAGCGAATGGGCTGCATGACGCAGAATTTCGGCGTTGCCAGAATCATAGGCATTTTCGATCTGTACCATAAAGTTAAAGGCATCTTCTGAATAGGTATCGATCATCTCCACTACAAAAGCATGATCGGCAATTTGCAAAATCTTCGCGATCGCCTGCGGATCAATCACTTTAGGATCAAAATCGGCGGATTTAATTTTGGTGTTGCTATTCATGTTCTCGGTATTTAGAGGTTATTTAGCTGCAAAAAGATCATCTAGGTTGGGGAAAGGCAAGGTTTAATTTGAAAGCAATTTAATCAATTTAAGATAGATTACCGTACAATTCTTAGATGCAGTTAATTAAGATTTAATAAAAATTAAATGGCCGTAATCAGTAGATATAGGATTTGGGCTTAAATTCAGAACTTAAGTTTTAAGCATGTACCTACTCCTTTACCACCATTAAAATAGATTTTGGTGAAACCCCTTAGTGGGGGCGGAGCCCCCACACCCCCAACATATCTTAATCTTGACTGGAAAGGGAGTAACATCGGATTCTCAAAGTAAGTGGATCAGTATAGATCTCAACGTCAGTATGTTTAGGCTAAGATTTGTGAAAAATGCTCTTTCTTAACCGAATTTCTAAAAGTTACGGCATAAATTTAAGATGAATTCAAATCAGGTACCTACTGTGTCGATTCAGGGTTCCAGTATTTTGGTGGTAGACGATACACCGAATAATTTGTACCTTTTGACTCAGACGCTAGAAAGACAAAGTTATCAGGTACGCACTGCAATCAGTGGCAGAATGGCGTTATCGATGGCGGAAATGTATCTTCCCGATCTTATTTTGTTGGATATTCGGATGCCAGGCATGGATGGCTATGAAGTTTGTACCAAGTTAAAAGAAAATCCAATCACTTGGGAGATTCCCGTACTGTTTATTAGTGCCTCCGGCGATGTGGCGGGGAAGGTGGCGGCTTTTTCGGTGGGTGGCGTGGACTATATTAACAAACCCTTCGAGTTGATAGAAGTGCTGGCAAGGGTAGAAACTCATTTGAAAATGCGATCGCTGCAAAAACAACTTCAGGCCCAAAATATTTCGTTGCAAAAAGAAATTTCGGAAATTAGCGGATTTAATCACCAACTTTGTGATGCTTTGCGCTTGAATGTGCAACGTCAAGGATTTGAGCTTTATTATCAACCAATAGTCAATCTGTTGACTGAAAGAGTAGAAGGCTTTGAGGCTTTAATTCGTTGGTACGACCCAAAACTAGGCTTTATTTCTCCTATCGAATTTATTCCATTAGCCGAATCCACGGGCTTAATTCTGCCTTTGGGTGAATGGGTAATTGCCGAAGCGACTAAACAATTGGGAATCTGGGTACGCAAATTTACGCATCTACCAAATCTCACGATCAATATCAATGTTTCGGCAAAGCAGTTGAGTGATCCAAATTTAGTAGATTATGTTTGCCAATCGATCCGAGATGCCAATCTGTCTTTTAGCCAAGTGCGGCTCGAAATCACTGAAAGTGCGGTAATTGAAAATCAAGAAAATGTGATCAAGGTGTTGGAATTACTCACATCCCTGGGGATTAAAATCTGCATTGATGACTTTGGCATAGGTTATTCTTCTCTGCGACGGTTGCATGATTTTCCGATCAGTATCCTCAAGATTGATCAATCCTTTATTCGCAATGGAGAATGGGTAATAGTGAATGCCATCTGTCAGTTGGCTAAAGCCCTAAAGATGGAAGTGGTACCTGAAGGAATAGAGACTAAAGAACAGTTAGAGAAGATTCTAGAAACTGAAGCCTGCGATCGCGGACAGGGCTATCATTTTGCTAAGCCAATGCCAGTATTAGCAACTGAAGCATACATAGAAAAAGCTCGCAAGAGAGATAGCCAAAAAGCAGAAAACAACAATGTTTAGAACAGACCAAGCAGAAGACCAGGTTAAAGAATTCAAGGTTAAAGAAGACCAGGCAAATGCAACTAAACAGAAGATCCTGATTGTGGATGATATGCAATATAACGTTAGATTACTGTCGCTAATTCTCAGCCACGAACGCTATGAGATTTTTGAAGCAAATGACGGCAATACTGCCTTAGCGATCGCTTTTGAGCATTTACCCGACTTAATTCTATTGGATTTGCTGATGCCCGAAGTTTCAGGACTAGAAGTGTGCAGACGGTTAAAGCAAAATCAACTTACCTGCAACATCCCTGTGATTATTATCAGCGCCATTTCCAGCATAGCCGAAAAAGTTGAAGCCTTCTCTGTAGGGGCGGTTGACTACATCAATAAGCCCTTTGAATTGAGCGAGATATTGGCAAGGGCAAAAACTCATTTGCGCATTAGGCGGTTGCAACAGGAATTAGAACAAAAAACTGAGCAATTGCAAGTATCTCTAGATCAAGAAAAACAACTAAGTGCGATGAAGTCTAATTTCATTTCAGTTGTTTCCCATGAGTTTCTCACACCGCTGACTGCCATTCAAAGCTCCACCGAGCTATTGCAGTACTACGAATGGAGTAAAGAGGAAAAAGCAGAACAATTACAGCAAATTCTTTCTCAAGTAGGCTACATGAAAGACTTAATGGCAGATGTAGTAAACCTTGGCGAATCTAACTCCCGCCAGTTTCAGCCAGAGCCAACCGAAGTAGTAAATTTTTGGAATTGTCTAGTGATCGAAATTCTCAATCGACATCGTCAATCCCATGGGATCAAATTAGTTCAAGAATATACCGCCGCCTCAATTGTGATGCTAGATCATAGATTACTCAGATTGATTCTAAACAATTTGATCAATAATGCCGTGAAATATTCGCCTGGTGATAGTTTGATTAGCTGTCGATTGGGAGTTAAGCTTGGCGCAGAGCCGCAAATTGAATTTGAAATATCGGATTGGGGTAAAGGCATTCCCCTGAAGGATCAAAGCAAAATCTTCTCACGCTTCTATCGAGGTAGCAATGTTTCTAATGCCCCAGGTACGGGTTTGGGACTAGCGATCGTCAAACAATGTGTGGATTTGCATCAAGGTAATATTCGTTGTCAAAGTGAAGTGAATGTTGGCACGACCTTTATTATTTCTCTGCCCTTGATTGCAGTTTAAAGCCTAATTATTTCTGGTTCTAGCAAGATTATTTAGGTTAAAAATGGTTTAAAACATGGCGATCGCAACTTCAACTACTCCTTTCCCACTATCAAAATAGACCTTGGTGAAATGGGGTTAAGGGGTGAAACCCCTTGGTGGGGG
>JBBRVV010000314.1:0-3291 GCA_038246525.1 Pseudanabaenales cyanobacterium | reverse complement strand
GCTAAATTGATTGGCAATCTGATTTTTGGCAGTCGTGGAATCAAGCTTAAACCGATCGCTGTTCCCTCTGAGCAAAAAGCAGAAAGAAAACAGAAAACAATCAGAGATACGATGCGATCGCTACTTTGGATATTTACAGGTGCGGCTCCAACTAGAGAAGCTCAAGGATCTTAATTAGAGAATTAACTATGAGTTCTAACCTTCTGCCAGCTTTCCAGAAATATATTCGTGCTACCGAGAATTCGACCAAAGCTAAACGCAAATTAGTGCGATCGCCTGAATATGAAGAAAAAGCGGGTTTCGATCCTAGTCAGTTTCGTCTTTCTTCTGCCCAACTTTTAGAGCCAACTATGAGCGCGATTAATGTCGGAGTCTCAAACGATTGGGAAGAAAGTGCGATCGCTGAAAATCAATTCTCTTATTTTATGGATGGAATTCAGCGCAGTTGGATGCTCTATTACCAAAACTTCACACCTGTATATTATGGCTATGTGGCAGGAGTAATTCGTCAACGAAAAGCCCGAATCATGTCAACTTGGGAACACGGATATGATCTAGATGAAGCAATTTATCTTCCTTTTGATGATTTTGATTCGTCAGAACTTGAGCAATTAAAGGCAAATCAATTTACTTTAAGAGATACCTCGATCAGGAATAATCAAATCGATCAGCAAGTGATTACAGAAGCAGATCTAAATGATAATAAGCAGCCTCTGGTTCAAAGAGATAGCGCAGTAAAAGCGATTACCAAACAGCGAGAAAGATTAGAAGCTTCGCTGGCTAAGACCTGGATTTTAGAGCATCGAAACTCTACTTCCTGGCTAGTAATGGATGGTTCAATTTCTATTTCCCAAATCACTACAGAGCAAAAAAATATCGTTGGGCTAATTAAAAGCCACAATACCCAATATTTCCCTTTTCCTGAACAAGAAATAATTTTTAACCTCAAATTTGGCGATCGCAGTTCTCTATTTCAACCCAAAGGTCGCTATCCAGTTTGCAGTTGGTACTTACGCGTGCGCGACAATACCAACCAAGATCTATACTTTGGTTTAATTCGGGTAGAAGTATCGCTCAAAGTGCAACATCTCGCCAATCAAATTAGCCAATGGATTCTCACCGAGCGTCGTCCGCTTGCCTTACCAGATTCACGCTGGGACAAAATGATTTATCCAATTCGGGATTGTGAGCAACTTCTACGCAGTCGAGAGCCTTCCCGTGCTAGTTTTGGCTGGCTAAATTAAAACTGTTATCTGTCGGCAAGTAGAATAAATATATGCCCTAAAAAATTAGGTAAAAAGTATGACTGCTGTTGTCATTAATCTAGAATCAATTACCCATCTCACCAGAGAAAATTTTTATAGTCTCTGCTTGGCTAATCCCGATTTACGACTAGAACGCTCTATTGCAGGAGAATTAATTATTATGCCACCCGTAGGAGGAGAAAGTGGAAGCAGTGAAGCTGAACTAGCCACAGACCTAGTTATTTGGAATCGGCGCACTAAAATGGGCAAAGTCTTTAGCTCGTCCACAATTTTTAGCCTACCTAATGGGGCAGATAAATCACCAGATCTAGCCTGGGTAAAACTAGAACGCTGGCAAGCTCTTACCGCTAAGGAGCAGATTGGATTCCCACCCATTTGTCCTGATTTTGTAATTGAACTGCGCTCTGCCACAGATCGGCTCAAGCCGCTTCAAGCGAAAATGCAGGAATACTTAGATAATGGCTTACGCCTGGGATGGTTGATTGATCCTCAAAGTCAACAGGTGGAAATCTATCGGCCACAGCTAGCTGTGGAAGTGCGATCGCTGCCAGCTAACTTATCTGGGGAAGATGTTTTGCCAGGATTTACCTTGTTAATCTAACCAACAATTCCATAAATTTTCTGTTAGACTCACTGGTTGAATCTGATAGTTTTGGAAATTTTTTCTTGTACACACGTCCCCTTGCCAACCTAATCGAGCAGTTGCAAAAGTTGCCAGGTATCGGGTCAAAGACTGCTCAGCGTCTGGCTTTACATATTTTGAAGCGTCCCGAATTGGAAGTTTTGACCTTAGCCGAAGCCCTGACCCAAGCAAAACAACTGGTAGGAATATGTTCAGTCTGTGGGCATCTATCCGCCGAGCCTGAGTGTGAAATTTGCCTCAACCCCAATCGTGATGATTTGACCATTTGTGTGGTGGCAGACTCCCGTGATCTGATCGCCCTAGAAAAAACTAGAGAGTATCGCGGTAAGTATCATGTAATCGGCGGCTTGATTTCGCCGATGGATGGGATTGGGCCAGATAGCCTAAATATTCAAAGTCTAGTGCGCCGTGTCAGTTTGGGTAAGATAGCTGAGGTGATTATTGCGATTAGCCCCAGCGTGGAAGGTGAAACCACCACTCTTTACATTGGTGGTCTACTCAAACATTTTACCAAGGTGACCCGCATTGCCTTTGGCATCCCGATGGGCGGCGATTTAGAGTATGCGGATGAAATTACTTTAGCAAAAGCGATCGAGGGGCGCAGAGAGTTGGAATAAGAGTTATCTTCTTGTAGTTAATCGATAACGAAAATTGCGATCGCCTTGATAGCCAGAAATTTGTGCTAGTTTTTCTAAAGTTTGAATCCCAGGATAGATTTGCCCATTAATTTGCCAACTCGGGAATCCTTTAATTCCTGTATCGATACAGATCTGAGGCTGTGGATTGACTTTGCCTGCGGGATCGCACTCTACTTTAGTAATAAGCGCAACTGCTTCTTTGCCAAATAGAGACTTTTGTTCATGACAACGGGGACACCACCAAGCTACAAATTCTTTTGCGCCGATCGCGGTCAGATGTTTTGCTAATTCAATCTCGGCAGTTCCCGAAGTAGTGGTAATTTCCCAACCAATCCCATTGACAGGGCTAGCAGTAGGAGCAGAGATAATATTGGCATTAGGGTCGTTAGCAAAGCTGGCATTTTTTTCGACTTGGGCAAAAATACCCAGAGTAACGACTAGGGTGATCATGGCGATCATAAAGCCCATAAACCAAGTCTGCCCAGGATCTTGCCACTTTTGCCCAAAGATAGTGACAGTCAAAAGACTAAGAGAAAGCAACGCTGAGACAACGCAGTAAACACAGGGTAATTGAATCTTAAATGCCAGAAGATACATCAAATAGCTACTAAATATAGTCATTGCTATACCGCCCGTTAGCAAGAGTAGCCAAGTCCAGTCCAGCAGTCTTTGGGCTTGGGGTTTAGGTAAATCTCTAAGCACTAGAGGAGAAACTGCCAAGAGGCCCATACCCAGGTAAGCGATC
>JBBRVV010000313.1:0-3291 GCA_038246525.1 Pseudanabaenales cyanobacterium | reverse complement strand
GAAGTTATATATTCTACTAAAACTATTCTGAATCACCTTTCAAAGAAGCGATTATTTCCTCTAAGGTTTACTCAAAAAACAAAAAGTGATAATAGAATTAAATAGAACGAAATTAAAGAGTTTGTACCCAATTACCCGTGGGTAGAAGGTAGGGCGAAAGCTGTGGAGCTTGCCAACGCAGAGGAAGAGAATTAGTAATTCGGCGCACCTCCCTGATATAAAAGCGAACTAACCGTTCTGCGCCCACAAAAGATTGCACTTCTACACCTTGCCAGATAATCTCGGTATCAGCAGCAACATAGAGCAAATCCCCATTGGTAAAGTCGATAAACAATAAGCCCGCAAGAGGATGATTTTGCAAATTTCCTAGGGTGTTGAAGAAGTTATTTCCGAAAAAATCAGGCACTGTAATCATTGAATCGCCGTCAATCTTCACAAAGCCAACTTTTCCGCCCCGATGGGAAACATCAACGCTTCTATCTATGGTATTCCCACTGGCAATAAAGAAGGTGTCAGATTCAAGAATTAAGGCGCGATCGCTTGCCGTTAAGTTTTGAGAAACCTTCAGAGTGGGAGAAGTATCTTGCCGACCGACGTGATAAAAATCCCGCGTTTGGATGTATTTAGGGCAATTACCAAAACTTTGCACCACATCTACGGAAAACCCTGAGCGATAGCCGCTACAGATAATTCCATTCAGGCGATTACGGCGACGGGTAGGCAACTCAATCCCCAATAGACCAATGGATACTCCTACCTTGAGAACTTCCAAAAGCGGATCGTAGGCTAACAAGCTTGTATTAATTACCAAGGATTTTGGCTGGGGAGAGAAAGCAAAACCAGGATTTCCCATCAATATCGAAGCCCAGGGCTGCATATTTCCATCCATTGCGCCAATTAATATAAAAGGCAACTGGGAAAAGAATTGGCGGTGCTGTTCGGGCATATAATCACGGATATTCTTCTTACCGATAGGAACCATCTGGGATTGAACGCCAAGTCTCTCTTGGACTGCCAATTCACCTGAATGGAAAGGTGTATTTTCTGTATTATTCATAGACTTTCACTTTAATAATTACGATCGCTTAAGGAATCCAATTCTGAACTCCTCGACCTACTTAAATTAAGCCATTGGTGTAAACCCAGACAGTTGCTTGACTCGCTCGATCCAAGCCAAAACATAAGTAAAGGGAGAAAGATCGATTTTGCCATCGGGGGCAAGAAGAATATAAGGAAAAATGGCAACATCGGCAATGGTTGGGCGATCGAATTCCAGCCAAGTGCGATCGCTTAAATGTTGATCTAGTTGCTTGAGAATAAATTCGGATTTTTGGCTAGCCCGTTCAATATTAATCTTAGTGCCTTCGCCAAATAGATAGTACAACCGTGCATTTTCTAGTCCTTGACGCACTTCACCCGCCGCCGTAGATAACCACCGCACCACTTGAGCTAGGGGTAGAATCTCTAGAGGTAACCAGCGATCGCCACCATACTTTCCTGCTAAATAAACTAAAATCGCTTGAGCATCAGACAAAGTAACGTCACCATCAATTAAAACAGGCAGTTGTCCAAAGGGATTACGAGCTAGATGTTCGGGATTTTTATGTTCTGCTTTCATCAAATCAACTCGGATTAATTCATATTCCAAATTCAGTAGAGAAAGCAATAATCTAACTTTGTAGCAGTTGCCAGAAATTTCGTGAGCGTAGAGTTTAATCATAATTTTGGTGGGTGATTTAAGGAATTTGAATAAATGTACCGTTCGTTCGGTATAAATATACTGTACTGATTGTTCGGTATAATGTCAATAGCTAATTTCAAAAACTTTTTTACTATGTCTAACCTATCTAAAACCAAATACCTACCTTGCTTACTCACTCTCTTTCGGCAGTATGGCTACGATGGAGCGACTTTATCAAAAATTTCAGAGGCTACAGGTCTTGGTAAAGCCAGCCTTTATCATCATTTTCCTAAAGGTAAGGACGAGATGATGACGACAGTATTAGATTATTTGCAAGATTTTATGCAGCAGAATATTATAGCGGTATTGCAAAGTGAAGGTGACGTTTTAACTAGATTTCAAAGGATGTGCGATCGCCTTAATGAAGTATATGAAGGTGGAAAGAAACCCTGCCTGTTCGCAGTTTTGTTGATGGGTTCGGCGAGAGATGTCTTTCATGAGCGTGTGAAAACTATTTTTCAAGTTTGGATTGATGAGATGACGAAGGTTTTAGTAGATGCAGGTTTAGATCGAAAATTATCTCAGGAACGAGCAGAGGATGTGGCGATCGCGATTCAAGGTGCCCTGATTTTGTCCCACGGCTTAGATGACTTCGCAATATTTCAGCGAATAATCAAACAGATTCCCCAGCGCGTAGTATAAGTAGGTGAACCTAATTAAATATAAAACGTGATATCTTGAGCTGCTTGGCTTGATATCGATTTTCAACACAGGTCTCCACAGCGATCGCCTAACCGCAAACTTGAGAAGAAGATTGTTAAGTACCAAAAAGCTAGGTTAGTTCCCGAACCATGCATTAAATTAAATCCTCGTCTTACCCTAGCGGCTGATAGTGCAAAGTTACATCATCAAGAATGAGTTTAGCCACTTTATGATTTAGATGATTAGCGAGAAACTTATATTTGGTCAGGGTAAAGCATGGCGCTTAAAAAAATTCCAAACGTAAGAACTCCCATCAATCCTTTGGCTAGTTCTTCCCACAAGCCATTGAGGTTGTCCTAAACCATTAGGTCAAGCATGTCCGCCGCCATAAATGGTTGTCAAGATCACTTCTGAACCATTTCTACATTGAGCATAGCGAGAGATTTGAATACTTGTACCATCATTTTTGTTGTTAACACTCTGCACATTACTTTGAACATCTGGCTGCGAAGTACAATTATTCCTCTGCTGCCAAAATTTTACAGTGTCTGGAACTGAAAGAATGTAACCTCCAAGTCCTCTTGTTCCTCTTCCTCCCTGCCAAGGTACAAACTGATCATCAGGGCTATTAATCAGAAGTATAGAAACTGGATTATTTGGATTACACCTTGTTGACATGGGCTGAGCAAGTGTTGATGACACTGAGGCAAAAGCTGCTATTTTATCTGACAGTTGACAAGCTAGTCTTTGCGTAAAAAAACCACCATTAGAAATACCAGTGGCGTAAATTCTCCGCCTATCGATATTTCTAATCTTTTTGAGATCATCTATTACTGCTGAAACGAAAGCAACATCATCTTGACTCGGTAAACCAGCATCGCGTCCGTCATTCCATAACTTATCTATAG
>JBBRVV010000312.1:0-3294 GCA_038246525.1 Pseudanabaenales cyanobacterium | reverse complement strand
TTTTAGACATTTGGGTTTTGAAGTTTTAACTTTACTTTGTCACACCTGCTAAGTGAGATACTATAACCAAAGAGAATTTGTAAACATACATGGAGTGTGATTTTGACCGCTGACTTAGAAAAATCTGGAGAAAAATCTGGAGAAAACTTTGGGAATAAATCTGAGGGTAAATTAGTTGTAATTACTGGTCCAAGTGGGGTGGGGAAGGGGACATTATTAAAAGCTTTTTTGCAACGCGATCGCTTAGCCAAGCCTCAAATTTTACTTTCTACATCTGCTACTACTCGTAATCCTAGAGATGGAGAAGTAAATGGAAAGGAGTATTATTTTTTGAGCCGAACAGAGTTTGAACAAAAGATTGAATCTGGCGATTTTCTTGAATGGGCGGAATATGCAGGAAATCTTTATGGTACGCCCAAACCACCTGTAGAAGTAGCGATCGCTGAAGGTAAGATTGTCTTACTCGAAATCGAACTAGCAGGCGCAAGACAAATCGCTAAAACCTATTCTCAAGCTCAAAGGATCTTTATTGCTCCGCCTTCAGTTGAGGTATTGAAAGAGAGATTAAGTAAGAGAGGAACTGATAGTGAAGAAGCGATCGCTAAACGGTTGCAACAGGCAGAAATTGAACTTGCCGCCCAAAATGAATTTGATTTGGTAATTGTGAATGATAATTTGGAAATAGCCTTGCAAGAATTGGAAGTGGCTTTTTTTGGTAAAGATCCTGATCTTAATAAGGAAACACCTGCTTCTGATTCCAATCAAAATTTAGGAATTGCAATTACTGCCTTTATTGCAGTTTTTTTAGCGGAAATTGGCGATAAAACTCAACTTGCTACCTTGATTTTGGCGGCAGAATCTCAAAGCGCTTTGACCGTCTTTTTGGGGGCAGCGATCGCCTTGATTACTACTAGTTTTTTGGGTGTAGTTGCGGGTAAATGGTTAGGTAAAAGATTCTCTCCTCAGTTATTAAATACTTTGGCGGGCTGCATTTTTCTCTTACTTTCGCTCAGTTTATTATGGGAAGCTATTTATGTTGATTAGATAATCGATCATCCAATTCTAGTTAGGGTTAATGGCTAAGATTTCTCCTAAGCGATCGCATAACACTACCTTTAATTCTAAAGTCTTGCCAGAATATTTGTGAATATAGGAAAGCGATCGCGTATGAATCTTCTGAGCTAAATAAGCAAAAATTACTTGACTATAACCAGCTTCACTAATTAATTTTTCTGCTGCTTCTGCTGTGGGCAATTTCCAAATTTGGTGAATCAGATCTAGGGGTAAATTTTGATCGAGAGCAGCAGCAGTCAAAATCTCTTGTCGGGCATCGGCTAAATGGCTAGAGGTATTAAAAATTCCGCCTGCTAATTTCAAGAGTTTGCCGTGATAGCCCACTAGGGTGAGAGACTGAACTTCTAAAAGTGCTGCCTCCACCAACATTACCCCAATCCAATTAGCAGTTTGCACCATTTGTGCAGGCAAAAATCCCAACTTAGTCGCCACCTGATAGCCATTTGCGCCAATATAAAAAGCTAATTCTTGATTGAGTTTTGATTTTTTTTGCAGATCAGTCCGAAACTCCTCCAACTTGTCGGCAGCAGACAGAGGCTGAGAGATTCCCCTAGTACCCAGCAGCGCCAGACCTTCCAAAATACCAAAGGCTCGATTAGAGGTGCGCTCCGCCAATTGCTTACCTTGGGGCAAAATAAAACGAATAGTTGCGGTTTGATTTTTTAGAAGCGGTAGCAGGTTTTTTTCCAATATTTTTCGGGCGTAATCATAAATTGCTGGTTTCCCCTCTGCGCTATGCCCTAAACCTATACCTGCTTCTAATACTAGTTTCTCGCCCGTAGAGTTCTGCAACTGAACCCAAGCCCAAATTGGCGTGCCATCAGTCAGGTCAAGATTATCGCCAGGATTACTAATTGTGATCCCCAGAGCGGTGTGACTATCGATATTTGCAACTTGAGCGACCGCGATTTCAACAATTCCTTCTGTCAAAAGATCCAGGCTTACTTGGCTAGGGCAAAAACTACCCAGGCTTAAAATCGCGGCTTTGGCAGCGGCGGTAGCGAAAACGGGTAAAGTATAGCCAGATTGGGGCGGGTTGGGCATATTTTGATTGCGCAAAAATCTATTGTTGATTTGCCACTAGCGATAGAATAAGCGATGGTCTGCTAGTTCAGATAAATCCAAAGATTTTATATTTACCTGGTTAGGGTTCACGGGAGTCAAAGGTCATTCTGGTATTTTTTATCATACTCACCCTTATTAATGGTGTAGCAACGGTATGGTTGCTGCTCTACGGGCTTAATGCTTACTGGCTGACATTTTTGCACCATTGCAAATCTCGCTCTCTTTCAGATTCTGTTCTAAGTTCTCCCCAAAGCTTTTCTCAAGCTTTTACTCAGGGGCGATCGCCTGCTCAAACTCCAAGCAAAGTCGAGCCTTTAGCCTTACCAGTAAATCTTACTTCTAGCCTTTCGGTTGCCAATTTAGCTACCATCACGGAAGAAAATTGCTTAGATTCAGCCCTACCTGCCGTTAGCTTAAGTTCAGCCGTTAGCTTAAATCACTTTTTTGATCCGACCGACTATCCCGTGGTCACGGTACAATTACCAATTTTTAATGAGCGTTATGTGGCGGAGCGGTTACTAGATGCCGTTTGTTGCTTAGACTATCCGCGCGATCGCTTATATATTCAGGTTTTAGACGACTCGATTGATGACACTCAAGAAATCTTAGAAGCAGCCGTTCAAGCTTATCGGCGGAAAGGTATCTGGGTAGATCGGATCCATCGTACCAACCGCATCGGTTTCAAGGCAGGAGCATTACAGGCTGCCATGGGTCAGGTGCAGGGGGACTATATTGCCATTTTTGACGCAGATTTTTTACCCGCTAAAGACTGGCTCAAACGCACAATTAGCCACTTCTGTCGATCTAAAGAGCGAATTGCCGTAGTCCAAACCCGTTGGGGTCATGTAAATTCTGAATATTCACTTCTGACTAAATTACAATCAGCTGGGATAGATGGACACTTTGCGATCGAACAACAGGTCCGCTATGCCCAAGGCTATATGCTCAACTTCAATGGTACAGGTGGGATCTGGTTTAAACCAGCGATCGAAGATGCGGGGGGCTGGCAAGCTGATACCCTAGCGGAAGATATGGATTTGAGCTATCGCGCCCAGCTAAAGGGCTGGAAAGTAGTTTATGACAATCAGATAGAAGCTGAGGCGGAACTGCCGGTAGCAATCGCTGCTTTCAAGTTACAACAATTTCGTTGGGCAA
>JBBRVV010000311.1:0-3309 GCA_038246525.1 Pseudanabaenales cyanobacterium | reverse complement strand
TCAATACCACCGTGATATACATGATCAGCATATATAGAAGCTTCTTGAGCGGCATGTGCAGAGAAGTCAGTTCCAATTCTGGTTTCAAATTTTTCAGCCGCTTCCTTCAAGAGATAACCATAGCCGCAGCCAACTTCAAGTAACCTTCCTCCTGACAATTTACGCTTCTCTATATTGAACATTAGCTTTTTAAACGTAGCGCACAATGCTGTTTTTTGTTCAACGTAACTTGAGTAACCATCGCTCCCTCCTTCAAAATATGTGTCATCTGAATACAACTCAAGCATAGAGGACTCGGTCAATCGTGGCGATAAAAAGTAGAATAGGCAGGCTTTGCATTGCACTACTTTATAAGGGTTGAATTTTTTATAAACTTCTGTGTAAGTATTAAAACCACAGATTGGACAAGACGAATATTCTAGATTTTGATGACTTGTTTTAATACTCATTTACTGTTGCTCCTGAGTGTAGTTTTCTTCCTTTTAAGAATTAAACTCTTTAAGAATAGATATACAAGAAAGAAGCAGCCACCCAAACTAGTGGCTACGGCTATCCCAAAGCTTCTAGGGGCAAACTTGAAATCAATTGTATGATTTCCTGAAGGCAGAAAAACGCCTCGAGATACATAATTGGCTTGAAAGATTTTCTCGTCTTTTCCATCAACTTTAACTTGCCAGCCAGGATAATTAATGTCGCTTAGCACTAAGAAGGATGGAGACTTAGAACGCGCTTTTATTTGTAGATTAGTGCTGTCAATTGGAAAAATCTCCGTGGTAGCTGTTGCATCAAAGTTATCCAGCCTAAAATTAGAAGCCTCTTCAATTAGAGCTACTTTAGATGGGTCATAATAACTCCCATCGGGCAACTTAGAAGACTTAATCGTCTCTAGAATTTCTGAAGGGCTTAGAGTTTTAACTTTTGGTAATAACCACGCCCTTGGCATAGCTGTGAGATTTTCATAGATGTCTACATCATTATCTATGCTTTCTATATATTTCCAGTGAGATGTGTCAGCCAAATCACTTGATAAATATGTTAGAGGATAAGTTTTTTTGGATTCGTCATCAACTAAAGTAACCTGCTGAATAGAAATAGAGCCAGCTTTAGTCAACCAGTTGAACTCTACATTCTCAACCTCATTCAACTCATTTAACGGCAAGGTACTGACGTAACTATGTCCTTTGCATTCTCTAAATCCACGTCTTTTAATTAAATAGCTTGTAGAGATACGTGCCTGCCTATGTTTCATCAAAGGTTTTACGTCCTCACAGTTATAAGCCCACTCAGACGTATCCTTCCCCGCAATCAAATTTACTTCACTAAGCTGACCATTTTTATCTCTTAATTTTACTTGAAGAACCTTCGTATTATTTACAATGGCTGTTGAACAAGCTAATGAGCTAACAATACGGAGGGATGTAACATGCGGAAGAACTTTGTTAGGATCGACCAAAAGTCTGGTGGATTTAGGATTTTCAACAGCACAACCTTTACCCAACGGATCCATTGCACTCCCGAGTTTTGAGGTATCAGTAGGTAGGGATATGTAGCGAACACCCAATATATCAAAACTGCGATCGCTTCCTCTAGATGTTGCCCAACTAATTGACCCATTTGTGCTCATGGACAGCATTTCGCTAACTCTAGAGAGAATTAATGGACCATATCCACTTGCACTAGGAATGTTCCACATCCTAGAAATGTTTACTGGAATATCAGTAACAGGTCCCAACCCTCCACGAAGCGGTAAAAACCTCTGCTGATTTTGAACCATCATTTCCTGATACTTTGCAACGTAGTCCTTTGGCTCCAATAGACTTTGATTAGGAGAAGCTGTTTTCCATTCAGAGAACCAGCCAAAACTGCCTAGATCAAGAATCACCAACAACACAGCTAGAACAGATAGAAACTGTGATTGTCTTTTTCTTGTCCAGATAAATATGAAAAGTAGCGATATGGCTGTTAACGCAAGAGGCACAGCGATGATGGCACTTGTTTGTATCGCATATTTTTTTATCTCATTAACCTGATCTCCTAATCTGTAAGTTGTTTGAATGTTGTTCAAGTATATAAAGCTAGCTGTAACTGCGAGGATAGGAAATATACATACAATTCCCAACAACAATTTATTCAATATACGAATACTAGCCAGATTTTTTTGAATACTGACAACACCTATCCCGGCCAACACACTCACTGCCATAGCCATCTCAATAAAATGCCTAGCAGGGACACGGAATTTATTGTAAATGGGTACATGAAACATTAGACCAGCTAATGGTGTTACCTCTCCTAAAGCTAGAAAGAATGTAAAAATTAGAACTACAAGCCAAAATCTTTTAAGTATTTTATTTTGATAAGATACAGCTCCGACAAGAGCTAATATGAGTGGCAGTATCCCAACATAGCCAGTTGTCTCAGTCAAGCCCCATGTGCCTATATAAGGCATATTATATAATTCAGTTCCTCCCCCAAAAAGATAGGGGAAAAGAATTTGAGGGGCTTCGTTTGGCGGCAAAGAGTAGGTCACAAAGTCTTCAAACTTAAACTCTTTCCGCAGCCCGAAGTTCATTAGCTGAATTGTTGGAATAAGCTGAATCAGGGCGATGGAAACCCCTGTTATAAAAAGGAGTAAAAACGTCTTATAGTATGACCAAATTCCTTTACTACTCGTCACTCCCATCATTAGTGAATAAGCAGTTGCCAACCCTAATCCATAGGTTGAGATTTGAGGATGTCCTGCTAATAGGCATGTTGCAATTGATAGAGACCCTGCTATAGTCCAACCTACATTTGTTTCATGGATTAGTTTGTGAAGAGACCAGATAACTAACGGTATCCAAGCTGCCGAGTGAATCATAGTCGTGTGACCCAGATGGGCGACCATAAAACCCGACATTCCGTATACAATGCCGCTAACAGCAGCAGCAGTTTTTGAGCGAGTAATGCAATAGACGTAACCATAACTAAAGCAACTTGCTAGGATATATGCTGATATTACATAAGCGTTCCAAGAGTGCGGAAATTGCTTAAACAATATAGATATAGGATACCAAGTTTGAACTGTTGGGTCTGCTGCTGCTGGAAACCCAGAAAGAATTAAATCTGTCCACAGGGTTCGTGGAGAGTAAAATGCAGGCACACTTTGAATAAGTCCATCACCTGGTGCTAATAACTTACCCGAGAGGATGGCTGGAGAAAAAAAGAATAGATATAGAAGTGAATAAAAAAACGCTACTGTAGCGGCGTGGAGGTACTTGCTTTCCAGTAGTGAAACCTTTTTATAGTCTGTCTTTTCTTCAAAACTAT